>DYKH01000020.1:26730-54501 GCA_020722685.1 Caldithrix sp.
TGGCAAATTCCTGCCAGGAACTCACCTCGAGACCGGGATCATCCAGTTTGGAACCGATGGCTTGAGTCAGCTCCTTCACCTGCCTTTGATGCTCGGCGATGACGCAAATCTCGTGCACCCGATTGTCCAGAACCAACAGCTCCTGCGCCACCCGTAACGGGAGGTAAAATGAGGTCCGATCACTGATCTCATCCCCGCTCTCCAGAATGCCGATGATTCGGTATGAGTCGTCGGCGATGGACCCATCGGCCGCTTGTGAGACAAAGACGAGTTCTTCACCCACCCTGGCGTCAAGCACTTTGGCCAAACCCTTCCCCAAGATGACCTCACGCGCTGGGGCAGTGGAGAATGTCCTGCCATCGACAATCTTTTTTTCGAATCGAGTTGCTATGGACTCGCGCTGCGGATCGACCGCTACGAGTTGCGCCGCTGTGGTTTCCTCGCCCAGCGACACCAATCCCGCTGAGTAGAGCCGCGGCGACCAACTCTCAACGCCTGGAACGCTCCCGACGGTCTCGCCGATTCTCAGGTAGTCATCGATCGTTTTGTAGAGCGAGGGCTTGTCCAGATAGCCGGCGGCGTGGATTTGGATGTGTCCCATTCGATTTCGGGTGAACATGTCGATGATGTAAGAATAGGTACCATCCGACCAGCCGATGGAGACGGACGCCAGGGCAAATCCGCCGGCCATCATGAGCACGGTAAAGAGTGTCCTTCTTTTTTGCCGTAATACATTGCGAAAGGAGAGTCTCAGCAACATCATGAGCGAAGGTTCCGTAGGCTGAATACGTCGCGATCGATTGGCTTGTCAAACTCCATTTGCAGGTATCGAACGATTGTCTTTTGCCCGCTCTTGTTTTGAGGCACCAACTCCATGGTTGCAGGAATCAGGCGGTGGCCAAATTCCCTGTAGTCCTTGAAGTATATGACCCGCAACAGCGTCCCCTTTTCATCGAAATACTTTTCCCAAACGGGGATATAGTCGTTTCGCCGGACGGCCGTGATGATTTTTCCCCAGACAATCGGCAAGCCTTCTTTGGGAATCGCTTCGATATAGAGTAGATCCCCGTCGCCATCCTCCGGTGCAATTAATTTATAGTAAAAATCCTCCAGCAGAGAAAATTCGCTCACCAGATCGTCATTGGTCAAGTCCGATCCCATCCAGGAGCTCATCATCATGGAGGGCGGGATTTTGACGACCTTATTCGTATTCGGCAGGTAATTCCACATCTCATTGCCGATGCGCAGCGTGGCGACACCTTTTTCTTTGGGCGGCGAGATGATCCTGATAAAAGTTTTGTTCATGCCTTGGGTCCACACCTGCATGCGGAGCGTTCTCTCCCAATGGGGAGTGACGATTTGCATCTCCAATTCGCCCGCGCTGGAGTTGCTGCGATACAGCTCATCCAGCTTCTTGACGATTTCACGCACATCGACATCCGCGCCGCTGCACAGAGAAGAAAATGTTAGAAACGCCGCGAGTAATAACAAGCAAAATCCGTTATAACGAAACTTCATCTTAACCTCGCATTAAATTTACGAGATGTCCACAAAAGTAGAAGGGCAGAACGCACGACCGAGAAAGTTCTCACTTTATGTCGACTGGCGCATCGACAGTGCTTTTGCTGTCACGGACGCTAATGGTGCGTTCAGTATAGGTACCGTCCCCTGCAGGTCTTAAGATGACGGTGCGCATCGGATAGGGTATCTCGATTCCCTCCTCTTGAAAGCGCTGGTGTAATGCTTTAATAAATTCTGATTGTAATAAGTACTGTGCCGAAAACTCTCGTACGCGTAACACCGTCACAAAGGTGATGGCAAAGTCTCCAAATTCCTTCCAGCGAACCACGGGCTCCCAGCTCGTGTCCGCGCCTTGCACCTCTCTTTGCACTTTCGCGGCAACGTCAACCACGACCTTTTCCACATGCTGGAGATCGCTATCATAGGACACTCCGCAGTATACGTACACCGACATCTCTTGCTTTGGCAGATAATAATTGGTAATGATACTTTGACTCAGTTTGGAATTGGGAATGACTACCACATTGTTCGCCCAAAGCCGAATTTTGGTGTTGCGCCAGCCGATTTCTTCGACAAATCCCTCGTCCCCTGATTCCAATTTGATAAAATCGCCTACCCTGATCGGTTTGTCGAAGGTCAAATAAAAACCGGCGAACAGATTGGAGAGCGAGTCCTGCATGGCCAAGGCGACCGCCAAGCCACCAATAGCGCCGCTGGCTAAAAGCGGGCTGATGTCTAGGCCAACGGAACGCATGAGATAAAGCAAGCCGACGGCTACAATCAAAGTGTTGCCGATCTTGCGTACCAAGCTCGCTTGCACCTTTAGATCGCGAAAGTTTTCATGTTGTTCGGCATTTTTTAACAGGTACCACGATACCAAGCCGCCAAATAGCTTGAGGACGATGAAAGTAGTCAATATCACGCCTGCCACCCCTAACACGCTGGCCAGCGCCTTCAAGGCATGCGGATTGGATTGGACAACATCGAGGCTTCTAATGGATTCATGCAATCCAACGAGCAGCAAAGCCAACAGAACGAATTTGCGCATAGGCAAGAGCAAAACATCATCGATCTTGGTTCCGGTTCTGCTAACGAGTGGCGATAAAATGCGCATCCAAACAATGCGAACCAAGAGGATTAGAAACAAGAAACCGCCAAGGATGGCGGATGCCGTCAATAAATCCAGTGCGGCGTTATTGGTTCCCAACCATTCTTGTAGCATGAAAAACTCCTTACATTGACCGCTGCCGGTTACAATTGTCTTCGAATGCTCTCCGCGACACTTTGTGCTCTTACGGCAGGCGGAACGACTCGTTCATTCTCGTCCACTACTTTTACGCTCCCATTGACGATCCTGGTTTGCCATCGGACAGCGCGTCGGAATTCGTCTCGGCATTCCCACAAATAGGGAACGGGCAGAAATCCCGCCGCAAAGATTTGATAAAGGCCGGCTGCCGTATAAGGCTCCGCAACGACGGATTCGATGCTCGCCAGCACGGCCCGCGCGTCCGCCCGCAATTCCTCGGTGCGACGTTTGACATCCGCATGATCGGACATGTCATCGATCTGCCCGCGTTTCCGCAGCTCCCGATACCCTTCGATGGCGGCCCGGGTGATTTGGATGCTTTCGTTGATGACCGGAGGATCCGCCAAATGGGATGCTTCGGAGTAGCTCACCACGTGCACGATGGCCGGGCTATTGGGATCGTGCGGCTCGATATCGTCCATCATAGCGCTCACGGCGGCAAGTTGTACCTTTGCTTTGTCAAGATCATGAGAAAAATAATCCAGCCCGGCGCGAGGCTGGAGAATCACCCGAAAACGCTCGTCCTCCAATTCCCGCACCAATGACAGCATGGCACGCGACTTGGCCAAGTCCTGAACTCCCCAGGTGTATTTGGGAGTATTGAGCATATTTTGCAGGATGAAATGACGGACGCCCAATCTTTTGGCGGCTCTGGCAGCGAGAACTGCTGAGACCACATACGTCACATCATCGGCGCCGCGAAAGGCAAAATGATGCGGAATGTTCGGTTCGAAGGGCTTTCCTGTCGCGGCGATGACGCGAAGAGTTTCCAGGTGCTGTTGGAGATTCTGCATCACCGAATACGGGCCGCGGCCGTCGATCTGACAAAACCACCAAAAAGATAGCGCGTGCCAGGCGATATGGATGGTTTCTTCATACATCTTGGCCAATTGAGGAATGTTCTGTGTGCCGGCGTAGGTACGCACCAACATGGGCCGCGCATTTTTCCATACCTTCTGGAATTCCGCACGTGAGTTGATGGGAACGCCTCCGCCATTTTGCTTGTCGCCCCAATCTTCGCCAAAGTTGGACTGCGTAAGCTGGGAAGTGCCAATGGAGAGGACGTCCAAAAAACCGTCCTTGGCTAACTGATGAGTCCAATCCAAAAACAACCGGACAGCTTCCTTGCGATCCGGCAGGTATGGCCCCACGTGCGCGCGCATCAAGGGCGGCAGGCCATTTCGGACGCCGTGATTGATGCGAGCGACTACGAGATCCTTCTCCGTGCCGAACGCAGCATAGCCAGAACGATCAACCGGCCTTGTGCTCAAGTGTCTTTCAGCGGCGATGAGCTGGCGAGCAAACTCCAGCCGCATGTCGTCATAGGCGGTCCCTTCCACCAGCTCACGCGGGCGGCGCAGAGGGTCGATCCCCAGCTTGGTCAACGTTTCACCGGGGGTTTCGTCGCCATAAAATACTTGCACCATGTCCCCGTACTTTTGCTTTATCAAAGCGCATGCTTCCGGCAAACCTGCAAAGTACATGCTGGCAATCGGGCCCTCCTGTTCCTGCAAAAGGCGCCTTTCCCGCAACTGATGCAGCAATTGTGAAAATGTTTCCACGCCGTTTTGTGGATCAAGCCGGTAGCTGAATCCCAACCGGGTGACGCGGTGCTTGGATAACCACTGCTCGAAAAAGAAAAGGTTGTCGACTTTTGCCAGCTCCGAAACAGCCTGGCAAATGTCCGCGTCGGCAATGACCACTTTGAAGCCGCAGTCTCTTAACAACTGCTCAACCGCGCTGATACCCAAGGTGTGTGCATCGACAGCCGGTCGCACCAAGCCAAAAACCTCGCCTTTGTTGACGAATGTCGCCATACGTGTGGGACCTCCTATAGTGAAGCGGATGCCGGTACATTGGTTTCCGACAGCTCGCCGATCGCCAAAAGACGCAATTCCTTGAGACTGAGCTTATCTATGCCCATCTTCTCAACAGTTCGGCCCTCCTCCCAATAATTTCTTCCGTGCATTGCTGCGGCCAAAGAGATCAGGGAATCCATCACCGGGGTCGGCACGTCCAACTTTTTGCCGATGGAACTCATAGGAACAAGACTACACGGCACATCCTCGGTGATATAGCGCATATCCGTTTGATGGGGAGCTAAGATACCATGGTAGCCGGGATTGGCCAACATGGCTTCGCGCAACGTCTTGCCGGCGGCGTCATAGGCGAAATAGAGCCATTCCCGCGCCGTCATCGCATGAATGCCCAACGCGGCTGCTACGGCCACCCTTTCCGCATCCAATTTCTCCAAAACTTTTGCAACCGAAGGGGAAGCTCCTTGATGATAGAACTCAAAGTCGGCCTGATCGTCGATCCAGCCGGCATTGAGAATGACAATGGCCGGATGAAACACGGCGCCGATATTATTGAAACTGGTTTTGAAAACGTTGTCGCCCGGGACAAACTGGGGAAAGGCTTCACTGATCGTGCGCAAGGTTTCCGGGATGCGATGCGCTTTTAAGGTGGCCAAGGGGATAGAATTTTTGATGCGGAAAATTTTGACCTGACCGGGGCCGGTAATCCGACTCGCATAGATAAAAGTTTGGGTTTCAGCAATGGTTACATCAAGATTGCAGCCATGTTGCCGCAGGATTTGGTAGAATTCAATCGCTCCAAATGTGCGCCCCGGATTCAGGACAACGATCTGCTCAGGCTTGAGGTACGGCGCACAAATCTCGGCAATGGTGGCATGCCCGGTGGCCGGCACAGCGATCATAATCACATCGGCGCCGGCCAGTGCCTTTTCCGGCTGATCGGTCGCCATGGTCAGCTTGGCAAAGCCCATAACTTCTCCGGTTACATCCACACCTCCCCTCACTTGCACAGGACGTAATCGTTCCGGAGTGCGATTGAAAAGACGAACTTGGAAACCATGGAGTGACAAATGACCTGCCATTGCCAATCCACCATGTCCGGCCCCGATGACACAAAAAACCGGCTTGTCCGAGCTCATGGGTATTTCCTCCTATGCTTACGAAAGCCCCCAAATAGGTATTGGTTTATTGACCGGCACTCAGGTCATTAGTGATCAGCGTCTTTTTCGACCCACCAGGAGCCTAACCCTCGAACCTTTCAAATGCAGACACGACTTCCCCAGATGGTTAAGAGTTGAGCTTTGTAGAGCCACTCCCAGCACTTTTCAAAGTAAACCCATCAAAACTCGATTATCTTCCCATCAATTGTCGCCCGACAAGCTCGCACGGAATTCTTCCCACCTTTTTGACTTGCCCAATTCCACAATTCCAGCATGATATTGCTGATAAAGAAGCATCAGAGGAATGTCCTTTGGCTGAGGTGAATTACAGAGAACGAATTGCAGCTCCTCCGGTCGATATTCGCTTCCTATCAAGTCGATCGTTTGGTGGTCGAAATCCCTCCGAATGCCTTGCTGAAAAATATTTTGGCAAACGCCATAATCGTCGTTTTGTTGCAGACCTACAACTTGCAGCAATTTTCTTGCATAGGCATCGGCGATAAACACCGGTCGATTGGCGGCATAGAGCAAAACCGTGTCGCGACTTTCTTTGCCAAAGCCGCATTTCATGTCCGTAAGCTGTTGCCCCAAATCTTCCGCGAGGAAAACTCTTTCCAAGCCACCAGACTTTATGACAAAATCGCAAAATTTTCGGATTCTCCAAGTCTTTTGCTTGGGAAATCGACTGGCATTGACCAGCGCTTCGAAATCTTCCACCGGGATGGTCAGCAAAGCCTCAGCCGCGAATGGCATTCCCCGTGCCCGCACATAAGCATCTAGATTCTTAATGCAGGTCCTCACCTGCGGCCAGGCAACCCGATGGACTAATAGTATGCCGACGCAAAGCTCGAAACGAAAATCTCCTTCCGTGTATTGGGGCCACCAGGTCTTTAGGGACACCTTTTCCACCGGCCAATCCATGAGCTTGCGGTCCTGAGCGCCCACCCCTTCAAACCGGTCGGTGGTGTTTTGAATGTCACCGTCAAACCACTCCCGCAACAGCAAAAACATCTCGCGAAAATTGACCGGCGCGTCCGTCGTCATCAAGGCTGCATCCCTGTTTCTTCGCTGGCACTCGGTTGTGGCGCTTCCTTGCGCGGTACCACCAGCACTTTGTCCACCCGATGCTGATCCATGTCCACCACCTCAAAGTGCATTCCACTCCATTCGAAGGTATCAGCTATGGAGGGCATTCGCCCCAAATAGGTCATCACAAAGCCGCCGACCGTTTGATAACTATTCTCGCCGGGCAGCTCATTCTGGCCAAAGATCTCTTTGAATTCATCGACCGAAAGCATACCGTCGATGAGCCAGGAGCCGTCTTTTCTTTGCACGGCTAAAGGCTCTTCCATCTCATCCATGGAGGGGAGGTCGCCGACGATGGCCTCTAAAATATCATAAAGAGTGACCAAGCCCTGAATCAGGCCGTATTCGTCAACCACCAAGGCGATGTGTGTGCGAGATTGTTTGAACAGCTCCAACACTCTCAGACCGACGGCATTTTCCGGGACAAACAATGGCCGCCGCAGCCAGTTTTTCAGATCGATTTCCTGCTTTTTCATAATGCAAGTCAGTAGGTCTTTGGCCCGAACCACGCCAACCACGCGATCCAGCGTTCCCTGGACGACGGGAAAACGCGAATAGTCACTTTCCATGATCTTTTGCTGAATGACGTTCGGAGGATCATTCATGTCCAGCCAGTGCATTTCCGTGCGCGGCGTCATCAGTGCGCCCACGCGTTTGTCGCCCAGGTCAAAGACGCTCTCCACCATGTCTTTTTCCGCCTCTTCGAACAAACCGGCCTGGATACCCTGATCCATCAGGACTTTGATTTCCTCTTCTGTGACCGGTTGCTCAGAGGGGGCAGGCACGCGCATAAGCCTCAATACCAAGTCGGTGAGGTAGCTTAGCAAACGTATAACGGGTGACGTCATGAGGAACAGTCTACGCATGTGGCCAGCCATGGCTGTTGCTATCCTTTCGGGATTGCTCAGGGCCAATCTCTTGGGCACCAACTCTCCGATAATCAGAGAGAGAAAGGTGATGCTTGCCACCACAATGCCGATGGCGACCGCATTGCTGTACTTGGCCACATAGGGAACCCCTTGCAACGCCAGCGCCAAAGATTCGGCAATGGTAGCGCCTCCGTAGGCTCCTGCCAGTATTCCCACCAGTGTAATCCCGAATTGAACCGTGGACAAAAACTGGTTGGGCGAATTGGCGAGCTCCAGAGCGATCCGTGCCTTGTTGTTGCCTTCATTCACCCATTGCCGGAGACGGGATTTTCGTGCTGAAACGATGGCGATCTCCGACATGGCAAACACGCCGTTGGCGATGATCAGGAGAATGATGACAATAATCTCCACGCTTACACCGGACATTCTTCTCGTCCTCTCTTATTTGTAACCAAGTACATGAGGCCTCTTGCCGTAATCAATCGAAGGGTGTCGGGAAATGACGGGATAATCCTCCGCAAGCGGAGGCGCAGGGCGGACCGGATTGCAGGGATCAGGATAAGAGCCGAGGGCTAAAAGTCCATAGTAAAGGGCACTGGCTAATCTTATCACCATAATCCCGCCCATCTGTGTCATCCCGGCGAGCCTGTCCATAAAACCTCCTAAACGACAACGGCCCCTGTGATCGCTTAGCTTTTGCCTTTTTGTAGACTTTGTGTCTATCGTGTTCTGAAGGAATTTAGCGAAGTTACTGACAAAGTAGCAAGAAATTTTCTACCCTTGGTGTGGAAAGGAAGCCAGTTGACGTTCCGGTCCAGCCCGGCGCTATGCCGTCGGCTGGAACCGGTCGTCAGCTTGCCATTTTCTGGCCGTACGGTAAGAGCCCTCGAAGACGTTTAAGCTGTGATCAGGCGAGGTCGAAACGATCGAGGTTCATCACTTTGGCCCATGCCGCCACAAAGTCGTGGACGAACTTTTCCCGCGCGTCCGCGCTGCCGTAAACCTCGGCCAAGGCCCGGAGCTGGGAGTTCGAGCCAAAGATGAGATCGACGCGCGTGCCGGTCCATTTGACTTGGCCGCTCCGGCGGTCGCGCCCTTCAAAAACGTCGCCGGCCTCCGATGCCGCCTTCCATTCCGTGCCCATGTCGAGCAGGTTCAGGAAAAAGTCGTTGGTCAGCGTTTGCGGCTTTTTGGTAAAAACGCCGTGCCGAGTGCCGCCAAAGTTGGTATTCAGGACGCGCATGCCGCCAACGAGCACGGTCATTTCCGGCGCGGTCAACGTCAGCAATTGCGCCTTGTCCACCAGCAGCGCCTCGGCCGACACGGTGTATTGGCCCTTAAGGTAGTTGCGGAAACCATCGGCGATCGGTTCGAGCACGGCGAACGAGTCCACGTCGGTTTGCTCGGGCAAGGCGTCCATGCGTCCCGGCGAAAAGGGAACCGTCACTTCGTAACCGGCCTTTTTCGCGGCGTGCTCGATGCCGGCACAACCGGCCAAAACGATCAGGTCAGCCAGCGAGACCCTCTTACCGTCCGTCGCGGCGTTGTTGAATTCACTCCGGATGCCTTCCAGGGTCATGAGCACCTTTGCCAGTTGGGCCGGCTGGTTGACTTCCCAATCCTTCTGCGGCGCGAGGCGAATGCGGGCGCCGTTGGCGCCGCCCCGTTTGTCGGAACCACGGAAGGTGGAGGCCGACGACCAGGCGGTGTACACCAGTTGCGAGACCGACAGCCCGGACGCCAGAATCTTGCCCTTGAGTGAGGCGATGTCCTGCGCATCGATCAACTTGTGATTCACCGCCGGGATGGGGTCTTGCCAGATAAGCTCTTCGGTGGGAACCTCCGGGCCAAGGTAGCGCGAACGAGGCCCCATGTCGCGGTGCGTCAGCTTGAACCAAGCGCGAGCAAAAGCGTCTGCGAACTGGTCCGGATTCTCCATAAAACGCCGAGAAATCTTTTCGTAGGCGGGGTCGAAACGCAGTGACAGGTCTGTCGTCAGCATAGTTGGCACATGCTTCTTCGATGGATCGTGGGCATCAGGAATGGTCGCGCCGGCGCCTTTGGCCACCCACTGGTGCGCACCGGCCGGGCTTTTGGTCAGCTCCCATTCGTAGCCGAACAGGTTCCAGAAGAAATTGTTGCTCCACTTGGTGGGTGTGGTGGTCCAAGTGACCTCCAGGCCGCTGGTGATCGTGTCACCGCCTTTGCCACTGCCAAAGCTGCTTTTCCAACCGAGGCCTTGCTCTTCGATGCTCGCCGCTTCGGGTTCGGGCCCAACATGAGTCGCAGGACCGGCACCGTGGGCCTTGCCGAAGGTGTGCCCACCGGCGATGAGGGCCACGGTCTCTTCGTCGTTCATGGCCATACGAGCGAACGTCTCGCGGATATCCCTGGCCGCTGCGATCGGATCCGGGTTGCCGTTCGGGCCCTCCGGATTGACGTAGATCAGCCCCATCTGCACGGCAGCGAGCGGATTCTCGAGGTCCCGGTCACCGGAGTAGCGTTTGTCCTCCAGCCACTTGTTCTCGGAACCCCAGTAAACGTCTTGCGGTTCCCAGACATCTTCACGACCGCCAGCAAAGCCAAAGGTCTTCAACCCCATGGACTCCAAAGCGACGTTGCCCGCAAGAATCATGAGGTCGGCCCAGGAGATTTTCCTGCCATACTTTTGCTTGATCGGCCACAGCAGCCGGCGCGCCTTGTCGAGGTTGGCGTTGTCGGGCCAACTGTTGAGGGGCGCAAAGCGCTGCTGGCCGGCACCGGCTCCGCCACGACCGTCGCCGGTGCGGTAGGTGCCAGCGCTGTGCCAGGCCATACGTATGAACAAAGGCCCGTAGTGGCCAAAGTCTGCCGGCCACCAGTCTTGCGAGTCGGTCATCAACGCCTGCAGGTCCTGCTTCACGGCCGCCAGGTCGAGGCTCTTGAACTCTTTGGCATAGTTAAAGTCCTTACCCATGGGGTCGGATAGCGGCGAGTTCTGGTGCAGAATCTTGAGATTCAATTGATTGGGCCACCAGTCCCGATTCGACGGCCCCCTGCCGGCGGCTTGTCCGCTTACTCCGCCCCCCACTGGGTGTTTGCTGTCCTTAGTCATATTATTTTGTTCCTTTCGTTGTGTTGATTGTTAGAGAGTGGTGCAATGAATTGTAAGATTTCACGGCCCATAAGGCGAACCTCCGATGGGCATGACATACCTTTTGGTTCGTTGTCGGGATCATGCCATGTCCCATTCAAGTTCAAGCTTGCATTTAAGGCGTAGTATCGTTAAATTTGTTTGCAGTCGCAACAGGTAACTTCCGCAACGAGATTGGTTATTCCCATTTGGCTAAAAAACTTTATCTCATCGGCGATGCTCATTTAGGAGCGCAAAGTCCGGCGCAGGAAGATCTCAAAGTAGATCGATTGATTTCATTCCTAAATTGGGTGGCGCGCGACCAAGCGGATTTGATCATTTGCGGCGATTTGTTCGATTTTTGGTTCGAGTACCGGTACGTCATCCCCCGTCACCATTTCCGGGTATTGGCGCAGTTATCCCAAGCCGTCGCTTCCGGAGTCAAGATACATTACATGGCCGGCAATCACGATTTTTGGTTTGGCACCTTCATGCAGGAAGAGGTGGGAATGCACTTCCATGCGGATGATCTTACGCTGGAGCATGGAAACCTGCGCTTATATATTCTGCATGGGGATGGCTTGGTCAAAAAAGATTACTTATACAGGTTCTTAAAACGGATTTTCCGTAGCAAAGTGAACATTTTTCTTTATCGTCTGCTGCACCCGGATTTGGGGATACCCCTTGCCCTATTCTTCTCCCATTTGAGCAGGAACGCGGGAAACAGCCGATCCGATTATTCCGATCTCGAATACCGTCAATTTGCCTACCAAAAGATTGCCGATGGATATGATGTCGTGGTGCTTGGCCACACGCATTGGGCTGCTTTGGAAAGACACTTATCGGGCTGGTACGTCAATCCGGGGAATTGGATGGCGTCTTTTACTTATGCCGTCATTGATCAAAACGCTCCCCAGCTATTCCAGTGGGACGGGATTACAGGTGTACCCTTTCGTCCCATTTTGCCGCCGGGCAACTTGAGCCGAGAAGAGCAGTTAATGGAGAGGTTCACTCACCTCGATAACCCTATCGAAGCAAAACATTGAGAAAAGTCGCAAAAATAGTCCTCGTCTGGCGAGATTATTTGATTCTATTATCCGCCGTGCTTGCCTCGCTTGCCATTTTATTTTGGACCAACGACATGGAAAAGATCGGTGGGATTCACGCTCTAACCATAGAGCTGATTGGACGATTGGCTTCCCCGGTTAGCGACGTAAAGCACCTCACCGACATTCGTCAAGAAAACCGAAAGCTACGGCAGCAGAATTTCCTTCTGCAATTGCAGAACTCCCAGTTGCTCGAGTCACATCAAGAAAACTTGCGTCTGCGCCGGCTCATCGGCCTCGCTCCTTATCAGGAATTCAATGGGCTGCCGGCGAAGGTTATCGGCCACGGCAACCAGGTCGGTTTGAATTCCATTTTGTTCGACGTTGGCAGTGAGCAGGGTATCCGACCCAACATGGCCATTGTGGCGGCTGAAGGATTGGTCGGCAAGGTCATTGCGGTCACGGAAAAATATGCCACCGGACAAGTACTGCTCGATCGCAACTTTCGCGTTGGTGCGCGCGTGCAGCGCAGTCGAGTGGAGGGGCTTTTTCTTTGCGTAAACGGAACCGACTGTAAATTTGAAGGCGCCACCCAGCGCGCCGATGTCAAGGAGGGTGATGTCATCATCACCTCAGGTCTGAATTCCATGTTTCCCCCGGGACTCAGAATCGGCATCGTGACGCAAGTGCGCGAGACGGATCAGGGTCTTTTTGAAGAAATACTCGTAAAGCCAAATGTGCATTTGGACAAATTGGAGGAAGTTTTCATTCTCCGATACCAGCCTCGACCAATCAGCCCAGGCGGATGAAATACATTGCTCATACTTTTGTTCTGGTCATTGCGTTAGTACTGCAGATTACCACGATCGATTTGGTTTCCATTCGGGAAATCAGGCCCGATCTCCTCATTTTGGCGTTGACCCATATTGGCTTGCGCGAGGGCCGAGGGCGCACCACTTTCTTTGGCTTCTTGGCAGGGCTTGCAGAAGACACTTTGGGTTCTGGACTATTGGGCCTCGGCAGCTTGGCAAAATCCATTGTGGGATTTATTGCCGGCGCCGCATTGGGCAATAGAAGCATTCATCATTCCTACGAAATGGCTCTGATCGCCGGCGGATCGGCCTTGGTGCAGAACTTGCTCATTCATTCAATTCTTTCTCTCGGACAGCGAGGCTATTGGCTAGGCCTTCTGCAGGTAGCAATGCCTTCCGCAGCATATACTTTCGTAGCAGGACTTGTGGTTTTCTCCATCTTGCCGGTTCATCTGCGGGGTCGGGCAAAACAATCGGACACGGCTGTGTTCTGATCTTTTTTCATTGTCGAGGTTATTAGAACCACATGGCTTCCCCGGAGCAAAAGCGGATCGTCTTCAACGCGATCCTGTTCGTTGCTTTCATCGTTTTAGGCATCAAGCTTTTCCAACTGCAGGTGTATGAACGAAACATCTATTTTCAGCACTCGGAACAAAATCGCATACGCCGGTTAAAGCTTCAGCCAACGCGCGGTGTGATTTACGATCGAAATGGCGAGGTGTTGGTCGATAACCGCCCCTCCTATTCGCTGAGCGCCATTCCCTTCGAGTGCGCCAAGAACGACACCATCATCGGGCGTCTTGCCTTCCTGTTGGGGCAACCAAAAACCGAGATAAAGTCGCGCCTCAAGGAAGCTGAGAATCCGTTCTCGCCGGCCAAAATTCGCCGGGACGTGGATTTTGGCACCCTGGTGATGGTGGAAGAACGGAAGCTCGAATTGCCGGGAGTATTTTACGAAGTAGAGCCAAAGCGCAGCTATCCGGCCCAAATCAAAGCGCCCCACGTTTTTGGCTATCTGGGTGAAGTATCCAAAGCGGAGCTTTCCTCCCGAAAAGGCGAAGGCCTGCAGCAAGGCGACATCGTCGGCAAACGCGGGCTGGAAAAGTTATACGATCGCGATTTGCGGGGAAGAATCGGTTACAATTTCATAGAAGTTGACGCATTGGGCAGGGAAGTGCGGGAAGTAACAGCGGAAGGCGAGCGGAGTCCGCAGCGTGGCAAGGATTTTCATCTGACAATTGATGCGAGATTGCAGCGCTTGGCCGAACAGTTGTTCGTCGACAAGCTCGGCGGCGTTGTCATGATTGACGTCCATGACGGCGGCGTTCTGGCATTGTGCAGTAAGCCTGACTATGATCCGGAGCTCTTTACCGGCGTCATGTCTCCGGAAACGTGGCGAAATCTGGTGAACGACCCCAGAAAGCCCCTGTATGATCGCATGCTGCAAAGCTTGTATCCTCCGGGTTCCACGTTTAAGCTGGTGTTGGTTGCCGCCGCTTTGGAGACCGGAACGGCAGACCTCAACACCTCCACTTTTTGCAATGGCGCCGTCGCTTATGGCAACGCAATATTCAAATGTTGGAAGTCGTCCGGGCACGGTCAGGTGGATTTGTTAGATGCTATCAAAATGTCGTGCAATTCCTTCTTTTACCGGCTTAGCCTCAAGGCGGGGCTGGATGCTTGGTCAGACTATGCCAAACGGTTCGGATTCGGCAGTCCGACGGGCATCGATCTATCCGGGGAAAGCGCCGGCTTAGTGCCTGACAAAGCCTACTTGGACAAAACCTACGGCAAAAACGGCTGGACCAACGGCATGCTGCTCAATTTGGGCATCGGCCAGGGAGACCTGTTGGTAACGCCTCTGCAAATGGCGCAATTCGCCATGATTCTCGCCAACCGCGGGACATATTTCCGCCCGCATTTGATCCAACGGGTTTACGACCCGGAAACGCGTCAGTACACAAAACACAATCCCCAGCCCAAAACTGTCGCAGGCGTATCACCGCGAACCTATGAGGTGATTGCTGAGGGTATGTACAAAGTGGTCAACGAGGAAAGGGGCACCGGACGGGCAAGCTATCTTCCCGATTACCAGGTAGCGGGCAAAACCGGCACGGCCCAAAATCCTCACGGCGAGGATCACGCATGGTTCATTGGCTTTGCTCCCTATGAAAATCCGCAAGTGGTCGTTTGCGTCTTGGTGGAAAATGGCGGTGGTGGCGGCGCCAATGCCGCGCCGATTGCCAGAAAGTTGTTTCGCCAGTTTTTTGATGATCGCGCGCCGCAGCCGCCTACGTCGCAAGTTGTCGCCGCTGAAGATAAGAAGTCATCAGCACTTCAAATGGCGCCATAAGGCGCCTCCTGGACGGATGCGGAGCAGAGGCAGCGTTTTGTCCTGAGTTGTTGGAGATACTTTGATGGCGGTTGCTTTTTACCATATTGAAACAAGTGTAGTAAACGTAGGGCGGTTTTTGTAAGTGTTAGAGCAAATAAAAAAGCGAAGAATTGACTGGATTATCATCGGCTGTGTTTTGTCGCTGTCCGTATGCGGCCTACTGGCGGTGTACAGCGCGACCTACAGCAGCGATTCCTTGCAGATTCGGCTGAACTTTGACAGGCAGATAATCTGGATTGCCATCGGATTGGTTATCGGCGCCATCGTCACCTTTTTGCCCACTACCTGGTTCATTTCTCTCTCCACGCTATTGTACTCGCCCCTGTTGTTGGCGTTACTTGCTCTGGAAATCTTTGGCAAATCGGGCGACGCCAATCGTTGGTTTGATCTCGGTGGCTTCAAATTTCAACCCTCCGAGCTTATGAAGCCGGTCATCGTCTTGACGCTCGCTCGCTTTCTCAGCGAAGACTCCAACTCGCCCAACCAATTCAAAAAACTCACTCTGGCATTCTTGCTGGTTCTCGTCCCCTTCGCCCTGGTGCTGAAACAGCCCGATTTGGGCACGTCGCTAACTTATCTGGTTGTACTCATACCCATGCTGTTTTGGCGAGGCCTAAAACCCTTTGTCATTTTCGTGCTCGGTTCACCCATCCTGACCTTTATCTCCTCCTTCAATTTCTGGAGCTTTTTCGCTGTCATGTTGGCTATTAGTGTGATCCTCTACCTGTCTCGAACCGGCGCGCTGGTATTCTGGTCGGTGTTTTTGCTGAATACTACCGTAGGCATCGTGGCGCCGATTGTTTGGGGCTCGCTGCACGATTATCAACAGCAGAGAATCCTGACTTTCTTGGGGTTGGTATCTGACCCGCAAGGCGTTGGCTACCAAATCATCCAATCCAAAGTGGCCATCGGCTCCGGAGGATTTTGGGGCAAAGGCCTGTTACATGGAACGCAAACTCAGTTGCGATTTCTACCAGCGCAACACACCGATTTCATTTTTTCCGTCTTGGCGGAAGAATGGGGATTCATCGGTTCACTGACCGTATTGGCACTGTTTTTTATCTTCCTTTATCGGGGACTTACGATTGCCACGTCCACCGACTACCGCTTCGCAAGCCTGTTGACGATCGGACTGGTATCACTCATCGCCTTTCAGGTTGTTACCAATATCGGTATGACGATTGGCATCATGCCGGTCACCGGCATACCTTTGCCGTTTGTCAGTTACGGCGGCTCCGCCATGATCACCAATATGGCCATGGCTGGGATGATTGCCAATGTCTCGTTGCAAAGATACAAATACAGCTAACAGAGGAGGACACTTGCACCCTATCATCGTCAAGATCGGTGCTTTTGAATTACGCGCCTACGGATTGATGCTCGCCCTTTCTTTCCTGTTAGGGATTCTGCTCTCCATCCACCGCGCCAAAAAGAAGAATATCTCTGCCGACCAAGTGATGGACCTTTCGGTTCTGATCATCATCAGCGCCATCGTTGGATCAAGGCTGTTATACGTTCTTTTTCATCTCGATGAGTTTCGCGGCCACTGGCTCGATACCTTCAATCCCTTTCAGAGCAGCGGGCAAATTGGGATTGCCGGCTTGACGATGTTGGGCGGCGTCATCTTGTGCTTTGTCACCGCGGCCATCTATCTATCGGTCAAAAAATTGTCCTTTCTGAAATTTGCCGACGTTCTGGTACCGGCTATAGGGCTGGGTCTCTTCCTAACCCGCATAGGCTGCTACCTGAACGGCTGTTGCTTTGGATTGCCCTGCGACGGCCCGCTTTGCGTGGTCTTCCCGCCGGAGAGTGCTGCCGGCAACACATTTCAGGGGATTCCGATCGTACCCACGCAGCTTTACTCCTCTGCCTATGGACTATTCATTCTCATCTTTTTGTTAAAAGCGGAAAAATGGCAGAGATTCGATGGATTCTTACTGTACTGGTTTCTCATTCTATACGGCCTTGGCCGATTCACGATAGATTTTTTTAGATTCTATGAATCGAGCATGGTCGTTGTGCACATTGCCGGGAAGAATATTAGCCTTAATCAGGCTTTAAGCTTGGGTTTCGTGCTCCTTGGCATCGTTTTGATGGTGACAAACTACCGGAGACTCGCCCATAAGAGCCCCTCATAGTTTGTTATATGGCAACGCCACGAATACGCTTGCCGATATGAGTTCCTGCAAATCCGGCTGCCTTGCAATGGCTAAAAAACAACTTGACATTGATTTGTAACTTTAATATCTTCGCGCAACTAATAAGCATACCAAAAGAGTGCAATGGACAAATCAAAATCAAGATTCATCTCGCTAATCCCGCTGATGACGATCCTCGCAACTCTTGCTATTGCATTCTCTCCTGCCTATGCAGTGAGAAACAAGGTGGGGGTCAGCCTAAAAATGGGATTGAACAAACTGGAAGGTGATTGGCAAAAGCCCAAAATCAATCCGGACGCCGCTTTTTGCCTCTTGTTCAGCCCCAACCCGTTTTTGAGCCTGGAGGGAGAACTCGCCTATTCCATTTTGCGCACCGACGACAGTCCCAGCCGCATCGATCCATCCCATTCCGGTGCTGGTAGCCTGAGGACCTTTGCCACGCCCGTCGGCTTGGCTTTACGCTTCAATTTTTTCCCATTATCAAAAGTCAAACCATTCGCAACCTTGGGGGGTGGTGCAGTATGGTGGAACTCCAAGCTTGGGAGCGAAAGCATTGCCGGCCAGGGTACCCGTCAACAGCACCGAAACATCTATCTCAAAGCAGGGGGCGGCTTGGAGTTTCAGGTCTCACCGGGTCTTGCCCTTTTCACAGGCAGCGACTTTCGCTATTCGTCCTCAGACTTTTTGGATCAGATCAAGAGCGGCGACGAGAAAGACGGGATCATTTCCGCCTGGGTGGGATTGACGTATTACTTTGCCAACCGTGACGCACGTGATCGGGATGGAGACAATGTTCCCAGCGACATGGACCTGAGCCCACAGGAACGAGAGGATGCAAACGGCTACCTGGATCATGATGGGCGTCCTGAAGGCGAGATAAGAGAGCCGCTTAACAAAAACGCTCCCATCGTCATTCACCATCCGACTTTCGAGGCCGAGGAAAAGCACAATCTGAAAATACAGGCGGATATTATTTCGGCAGCTCCTTTACGAACGGCAGCCGTGCTGTATCGCCCTATCGGAAACAAGAATTGGCAAATCACCCCATTCGAGGCAATCGGAGCATCCAAGTACCAGGCTACGATCAAAGGTAAAGACGTTGAGGCGACCGCCATGGAGTATTGCGCCGTTGCAGTCGACCAAAATGTAGAAGGCATCGGTTATTCCGGATTGCCCAATCGACCGGTTCAGGTGAAATTAATTCGGCATGGCAACGCTTGGCGCGCCTTGGGCGCGGTTGGCGCTGCAATTGGCTGGGGTGTATCCACATACATCATTCTGAGAAAACAAAGCTAATAGGAGAAGGCTATGAAAAACTTTAGGAATTTGCGATGGCTGTCCCTTGGTCTATCTATCGGCCTATTTTCGTTATTGCTGGCATGTGCAGGTTCTCGGGATAGCGACCTAAAAATCAACGAAGAGGCTTTCCCCGGCGAGCCGGCGCAAAGCGCGAGTCCTGACACCAGCGCCCAAGCGGAAGAGGCCGAAGTTCTCCGACTATTGGGGATTACCAAAGAAAGTGAACAAACGCAGACCGCAAAGGAGGCTGCGGAGCCTGCGGTCGGCGCGGATTTGCAGCAATTGCAGGTCAAGCTCAATGAGCTAGAAAGGGAAGCAAAGATGAAAAACGCGGAGCTTGACAACTTGAAATCGGAACTGGCAGAACGCGACAGGCGACTCGCCGACCTGCAAAGCGAGCTGGCCAAACCGCAAAAAGAACCCCTTGCCCCCTCTTCGACGGATGGCTCTTTCAAGGCCAGGTACGCCACAGCCTTGGGGTTGTACAACGATCGGAAATACAGGCAGGCGATCGGCATGTTCGATGAGTTGCTTGGCCTAAACGTCAACAATTCGCTGACCGACAATTGTCAATATTGGAAAGGCGAAGCGTATTACGCCTTGGATGATTACAACCAGGCGATTCTGGAATTCGAAAAAGTCTTTATGTATAATAATTCAAACAAGGCTGATGCGGCCCAGTTAAAAATCGGGCTATGCTATCTTAAGCTTGGTAATAAGGAGAAAGCTCGCAACGAGCTGCAAAAATTGTTGTCCAGTTATCCCCAGAGTGAATACATTGGCAAAGCGCAAACCTATCTTGCCAATCTTTGATGCAAAGTAGTCCGCACAACGGGTTGTTTTTCGAGGGTGACAGTAGTCACCCTTTTTTTTGTTTTGATTTTACCGCAATTTTCTTAAATTTAGCTGCTAGAAAGTGCGCCAAAGAATTAGGGAATATCTTCGGCTGCGGGAAAAGATAGCCTTGCGAATTCATATCTATTCTAACCTGGGTAGGACACAAAGATGAAAAATCGGCTAAGAATCTTATATCTATCCTCAGAGGTCGCACCATTTGCCAAGACCGGTGGACTCGCGGACGTGGCCAGCGCCTTGCCGAAAGCCTTATATGAAATGGGACACGATATAAGAGTGATGATGCCCAAATATGGATCCATTAGCGAACGTAAATTTACCCTCAGAGAGGTCATACGATTAAAGACCATATCCATCAGAATCGCTGGCAATGATTACATCGCCAGCGCCAAGTCGGCGTTCATCCCGGATACCAAAGTGCAAGTCTATTTCTTGGATCACAAGCCGTATTTTGATCGACCGGATTTGTACGTGGATTCCCGGACTGGAAAAGATTTCCCGGACAATGCTGAACGGTTCGCCTTCTTCAGCCGGGCCGCCTTGGAAATAGTAAAGCTGCTTCACTGGGAGCCGCAAATCATCCACTGCAATGACTGGCAAACGGCTATGGTTCCTTGGTTACTCAAGAACGATTACAATCATGACGCATTTTTCGCCAGAACGTGCACCTTGCTATCCATCCATAACTTGGCGTATCAAGGAAATTTTCATCCGAGTGTGCTGTCTCAAATTGGCCTTCCCGAAAGTCTAAAGCAAGTCGGCAGCGACATGGAGTTTTACGGTAACATAAACTTCCTCAAGGCGGGCATACGCAATGCCGATATCATCACTACCGTAAGCCCTACCTATGCTCTCGAAATCCAGAAAGACCCTGAGTTAGGGGCCGGCCTACAAGGAGTTTTGCAAGAACGGAAGCAAGATCTTCATGGGATTCTGAATGGGGTCGATTATACAATCTGGAACCCGGAAACGGACCCGCTCATCCCCGCCACCTATAGCGCTTTGAATTTGAAAGGAAAAGAGCAGAACAAACGTGAGCTGTTGCAGCAAAGCAAGCTTCCTTTTGATCCGCTGGTTCCCGTCATTGGCGTCATCTCGCGGTTGGACGATCAGAAGGGATTTGACCTCATTGCAGAGGCGATTGGCGAGATTGTCAAAATGAACGCCCAACTAGTTATTCTCGGCACCGGACAGCCTAAATATCACAGTATGATCGAGAAACTAAGCAAGGCCCATCGCAATCACCTGACTGCGCACCTGCTTTTCGACAACAATTTGGCCCATCTCATCGAAGCCGGCAGCGACATGTTCTTGATGCCCTCCCGCTACGAACCGTGCGGATTGAACCAAATGTACAGCCTTCGCTATGGCACCATCCCAATCGTACGCAACACCGGCGGATTGGCTGATACGATTGTAGACTATGCCACGGATCCTTCCAAAGGCAATGGATTCGTGTTCCATGAGTATGACGTCAAGTCCATGCTCGCGGCCATCCATAGGGCCATCGAAACATTTAAAGACGAAAAGAATTGGCAAAAGCTGGTAAAAAGATGTATGCGGCAAGACTTTTCCTGGGAGGTTGCCGCCGAAAAGTATGTAAAACTGTACACAAAATTAGAGAACTGTAGACGCAAGAAATAGCCCACCGACAAAGCCGTTTGGCGATGTCTTTCTCGTCCGAGTTCGCAGGTGTCTTAATCTGTAACAATCTTGTTTCGTATTACAACAGGGTTATCAAAAAGACCGGTTGGTTTTCTACAGCTTTATTTTTCCGGAAATGATCGATTTTTAGCCCGGTCCACTGTAAAATCCCGGCCTGATTATTAAACAGTTAATAAGCCGCTTGCCGAATCTTTGCTCGCTTCCCCAAAATTCAGCGTTGACTCCCCATCTTGCCCCTTTCTTCCTTGTTGCCAAAGCCGGTTTTGTGATGGCACTAACTTTGCAAAAGTAAATGGCCTAAAGTGGATTCCTTTCTACTTCCTGGCTGTTTAGGTCGAATGGGGATTGGAATCGCAGTGAATCTTGACCTGGCGTTCATGCTGCAAAACAATAATCAGGATCTGTCTTTTGTCACGATCACAGGCACGTAGTTATTACCCAAAGGATTACCAAGGCGCAGGATGGAAGGCATCAACATAACCGTCGGTAAGGTGGGGACCTTAAAAGACATTGCGCTGGTACGGGTTCGAGGGTATGTCGATACCACCACTTCGCCGGAATTACAGAAAACTCTCTCAACGATCATAAACAGCTCAGTTTCGCAATTCATCATTGACTTGGGAGCGGTCAATTACGTGAGCAGTGCGGGTTGGGGCGTTTTCGTCGGCGAGATCCGCGATCTGCGGGAAAGGGGCGGCGACCTCAAATTCATCCAAATGACGCCGGAAGTGATGGAAGTTTTCGAGATGTTGGAATTCAACCGCATTCTGACCTGCTACGATTCTTTGGAAGAGGCGATCTACGATTTTGACTTTTGTCGCGGTTTGGATTTCAAAGCGCCGGCGAATTCTCCGGTCGATGGCGCATTCGGCCGGCAATCCATTGCCGGCAAGTCACCCGTCGTACCGGAAACATTTCCGCCGACGACGCAGCCCAAGATCGAGGTGACCGGCACGCCAAGGGCATCTATGTATTCTCGTCACCGGGCCGTCGATGACGCGGATCTCCCTTTGACTGAGAAGATAAAAAAACTCGCGCTGGAGAGCCCGGCCATCGGTCCTTGGTCTATCAAAAGGCTCCTTTATTCGCCCCGTTTCGGCTATACAAAGATCGGCTATTTTAAGCTTCGCTCGGTCATGCGGAAACTGGGTTTGGACAGCAAAGCAAAGCGCTACCGCTATTTTCGTTCGCGGTAGCCATGATCGCGGGAACTCAAGGCGAGGGTTGCCCCGCATTCACACACGTCATCGGCCATAGCCGACTCTACACGATCTCCGGAGGAATCGTTCATGAATTCGTACAGTAGATTTTCTGTCGTGTCCTGTGGATTCTTTTGCACTGCCTTTGCGCTATCGATCTCACTGTTCTGTCCCAAAGCCGGGCGTGCACAAGAAACGCCCAGCCGAGAGCTGCGCTTAGGGGCCGGAGATGCCATTCGGTTATTCGTCTATGACGGAGCCAGTGCCACCGACAAGAGCAAGTTCATCTCCAGTTTCCACGATATGGAATACATCATCGACGGCATGGGTGACGTTCAGCTTTCATCCTTGGGAAAAGTCCACATTGCCGGCTTGACCGCCGATGAAATTGCCGCGCTGCTGCGGGAAAAATTCAAGCTCTTTGCCAAGGAACCCTATGTTGTTGTCATCCCGCTGATTCGCGTGACTCTGCGCGGCGGCTTCAATCAGCCCGGAATGTACCGTTTTAGCTTGGAAAAATCGTTTTGGGACACGCTCAAGGAAGCTGGAGGGTTGAGCGGCCTTTCCACCATTGATGACATGTATATCCTGCGCAAGGACGAGATCATTTACAAAGACTTTGCCGAGGCGCTTTATAAGGCCAGCTCTCTGGCGGAGCTCGGTCTGCAATCGGGAGACGAGATTATCGCTCCGCGCGTCAATCGAATCACCTTCGACTCGATCATGCGCTATTTCCAGTTCGGCATGTCCATACTGATTTTCTATCTGTCATTTCAGAATTACCAAAAAAGAAATTGAGCCACTTCTCGACCTATGGAAGATTTTGAGAACGTACCATCCGGTCTGGAACAAGAGGCGGGATCGCAGATCGACCTGGCAAAATATGCCAAGGCCGTTGTTAAAAGATGGTGGATCCTCGTGCTTTGCATGATTGCCGTCACCATCCCATTCTATTTGCACGTCAAGAATCAAGTGCCGATCTACAGCGCCTTGGTAACGGTCAAGTCAAGGGAATTTGATAAAGAAGCCAAAGGACTTTTGGATCGAGAGAGGCAGATTGAGCTAAAAAGCCGGACATTTGCCGAACAGGTCACCGCGCAGATGGGGCATGCCCTGCAACTGGAAAACAATGGGGCGGCCCTCAGCCGCGATAATATCTTTTATGAATTCTACACATCGACGCACCCCGTTCCGGGGCGATATAAGATTAGTCTGGATGAAACCGGGCATTACCGCCTATATCAAATTGACCTTTCCCAAAAAATTGCCTTGGACAGCGCCAATGTTTGGGACGCAGTAACAAACAGCCGCACAGTAAACGGCTTTACCTTTCGACTCAACCCGGATTTTGTCCAAACTCCAAGAGAGATCACTTTCAAAATTCGACCTTTTGCCAAAGCAGTCAGTGATTTGATGAACGGCATCAACGTTCGCTTTAGCAATTCCGGCGACTTTATGGTGATCGAAGGCCAAGGAACCGACCCAGATCTCCTCCCCGAAAAGCTGAACCAGATCGCGGAAGTTTACGTGCGGGAGGCTCTAAGGCTAAAAACCAGAGACATCTCCACCAAGCGAAAAACGTTAGAAAAGCGCCTCGAGGCTGCCGAAGTGGAAGCAAAAAAGGCCGATGCGGCTTTGCGTAGTTTCTATGAGCGCTACCCCCTTTCGCTGGATGCTGAAAAAAAGGGGGTGGTGGATGAGCTGCAGGCTTGTAACCGGGCATTGCGCGAATTACCGAGGCAGAGGGATCAGTTGACCCAGCTTTTGGAACGCTTGGAACAGACTCAGCAAGGCCCTGATCCAGAACAATATCGCCGATTTATTGTGCACCAACTGGCGGAGTTTCAAGGTCTGGCCAGCGAGCCGGCAATGGCGATCCTCAAAGAAACTCTTCTTACTCAGGAAAAAAAGTATGATGAACTCACCGCTCGGTTCTCCATCGACAATCCATCAGCGAAAGAATTAGAGTCCAACATTGCGGAAACGCGAAACAACATCATCGCCTTTGCCTCCAAGTATCGCAACACTTTGGTCGGCATGGAGAGCGATTATCGGCAAAAGCTGGAAAAAATTCAAGAGCAGATGAAAAAGTTTCCCTATGACGAGTCTGAGCTTATGGAGCTTGAG
Organism: Caldithrix sp.; assembly: GCA_020722685.1. The sequence continues at coordinate 51,159 of DYKH01000020.1, forward strand.
CGTAATAAGCGAATCAGTGACGAATTGTATAATCTGCTCTATACGGAGCTACAAAAACTACAAGTTTCCGACCTCGTTGCCAGTGAAGAGATATCCATTTTGGACCGAGCCATCCGACCCAGCTCTCCCATCAATGCCAGCAAGAAGGCAAAGGTGCTCTTGGGCGGCGGACTTGGCTTTATGTTAGGAATCATCTTAACCATCGTCATTGAGTTGAGTGACAAGACCATCAAAACCGTGGACGAAATCGAAAAGCATTTACACCTCCGCGTCTTGGGCGCTATCCCCATTGTCGATTTCAAGGATATACCAGAATACCAAGATTTCGAAAAAGCCAAACAAATCGACCGGCAATTGGTGACCCACGACTACTCGCCGACTCCCATTGGCGAATCCTATCGAGCTTTGCGCACCCATCTGATGTTTTCCAAGAATACCGGGAAAATACAAACGCTCTTGATCACCAGCATCAGCCCGGAAGAAGGCAAATCTTTCACCGCCAGCAATCTGGCTATCATTTTGGCGCAGCAACGCACCAATACGCTGCTGGTGGACGCCGATCTTCGGCGCGGGGTGTTGCATAACACCTTTAGCATGGTCAAAGAGCCCGGCCTCACCAATTATCTTTCCAATGTCGCCACGCTGTCGTCCGTGGTCCAGCAAACCCACATCCCGAACCTGTCGATGATTAGCTGCGGCTCCATGGTTCCAAATCCTTCCGAGCTGCTCGGCTCACTGCAAATGCGCCGTTTTTTTGAAGAGGCGCGCCGCAAGTTCGACATCATTTTGTTCGACACTCCGCCTCTCGATGCTGCCACCGATGCGGTGGTGCTTGGCACCCAAGTCGATGCGGTGGCGGTCGTAGTCATGGCGGGAAAAACCAATCGCAACGACGCCAAGGAAAAGCTGGAGATTTTCCACACCGTTCCTGCCAATCTGATCGGAATCGTTCTCAATGGCTCCGATTCCGCTTTGGTACAAAACTATTACAGCTACTATCATTATTAGTTTGTTTGAACTCATAACGCATAAGGAAAAGGGCTTACTATGAGGATTTTGCTCACCGGCGGCGCCGGCTTTATCGGCTCACACTTGGCCGAAAGCTTGCTTCAGGACGGCTATGAAATAGACTGTTTGGACAATTTCAACGACTATTACGATCCCGCTATCAAGCGAAGCAACATTCTGATCGCCCTGCAGCATCCCGCCTTCAGGCTCATTCAAGGCGATATTCTCGATCTTCCGGAGCTTCAACATCAGTTTGAAACCCGAGGCTATGAGATTGTCATTCACTTGGCTGCGCGCGCCGGTGTCAGACCCTCCATTCAAGATCCACTGTTGTATGAAAAAGTGAACGTTCAGGGAACGATGCACTTGCTGGAAATGTGCAAGCTGTACAAAGTCCGCAAATTCGTCTTTGCTTCCTCATCATCCGTCTACGGTGCCAATACCAAAGTCCCGTTCAGCGAAACCGATCCGGTCGACAATCCGATCTCCCCGTATGCCGCGACGAAGAAAGCCGGTGAATTGATTTGTCACACTTATCATCATCTTTATGACATCTCGGTGACCTGTTTGCGCTTTTTCACCGTGTACGGTCCGCGCCAGAGACCCGATATGGCCATTCACAAATTCGTCAGGCTCATCTACGCGGGCAAACCGGTTGCTGTGTTTGGCACCGGCCAGAGCAAAAGGGACTATACCTACATCGATGACATCATTCAGGGTTTGCGCGCCTCTATCGACAAGTGTCAAGGCTACCACATTTACAATCTGGGTGAATCAAACACGGTGGAGCTAAAATATCTTTTGCACCTGATTCAAGATGCTTTGGGCAAACGAGCAATCATCGAGCATCTTCCAGATCAGCCAGGCGACGTGCCCATCACCTTTGCGGACATCACTCGGGCCAAGGCAGAGCTAAATTATAATCCGCAAACTTCCATTGAGGAGGGTATTGAAAGATTCGCAGAATGGTTTAAGCAGGTCCGTTAAGAAATTGCCCGATCGCCAGACTGAGCCACCCGAGACAACGTGGTATAAGAATGATTTCTGAGAAAGAAAGGTTTTTAGGCTATGTAATGAAAGGCGTGGATCTATTCGTGTTCCTCCTCGCCTTCCCGTTTGCCTATTTCATAGACGAGTTTATTCGTATGGCGGCGGCCTTGAATGTTAAGGCATACGCCGTGGGAGCGACGGTTAGCGGATTCTTAAACTTCGCTTCCAACTATTGGCTCATGTTCCTCGGTTTTCCGGTCATTTGGTCAGCCATACTGTCACTCAACGGTCTATATCGCGGCTACCGCACCCGCTCCTTCAAACGAGTCGCGTGGCTTGTTTTTACAGCCAGCTTTTGGGCCACCATTGCCTCGGGCAGCTATGTATTCTTGTTGAAAATGGAGCTGGCCAGCCGTCTGTTCTTTGGCGTCTATACCATCACAACCTATGTGCTCTTGATCATCGAAAAATGGCTCTTGCTGCGGGTGCTCGATAGCGTCCATTCCAAGGGTTATCATCAGGAGAATCTGCTCATCGTGGGCACCGGCAATAGAGCACGGAAGTTCATCCGCGCCGTCAAGCAGCACAGCAACTGGGGCTTGCGCATCATTGGCCTGATTGATGACGAGCACGGCCTCTATGGCAAAGAGGTGGAGGGCTACCGCGTCCTCGGCAGAATCCAAGACATTCATTTTGTCATCAAGCGCATTCCCATCGATCGGGTCATCTTTGTCGTGCCGCGCCTTTGGCTGCATCGCATCGAGGAAGCCATTCAGGCTTGCGAGGAAGTGGGGGTAACCACCTCGATCTCGCTCGATCTATACAATCTGCACATTGCCAAAACGCGGCAGACGGATTTTAACGGCTTTCCGCTGCTCGAGTTCGAGACCTTTTATGCCAAAGAGTGGCAGTTGTTCATCAAGCGCTCCATGGATTTGGCGATTGCTTCCTTCTCCTTAGCTTTGTTCTTCCCGCTCATGCTGTTAGTGGCATTCCTCATCAAAGCAACTTCACGAGGACCCGTGCTATTCAAGCAAACGCGCTGCGGCTTGAAGGGACGCAAATTCACTCTGTACAAATTCCGCTCTATGATCGCCGATGCGGAGGCGATAAAAGACAAGCTGATGCAGAGCAATGAAATGGACGGCCCGGCGTTCAAAATGCGCAACGACCCGAGGATTACCCGCATCGGGCGGATCATTCGCCGTACCAGCATCGACGAGCTGCCGCAGCTCTTCAATGTGATCAAGGGTGACATGAGCATCGTCGGCCCACGCCCGCCGCTGGTGAGCGAAGTGGAGAATTACAAAATCTGGCAGCGTCGGCGCCTGAGTCTGAAACCCGG
>DYKH01000573.1 GCA_020722685.1 Caldithrix sp.
AATAGATCGGGGCCTTGCGCCGGCTCTTGGAGTAGCGCTTCAGGTGATCCTGGAAGAAGCCGGAGGGCTTGCGGAAGTAATCCCGCAGGTCGGAGACGCCGAGGATGTCGCAGGCTTCCTGCTCGATCTCGTGGGATTTGTCCTTCCAGAGCAGGTCGAATACCTCGCGCACGCGGCGGACGATGTCGTCCCGGTGCGGCCGGGCGCCGTTGAAACCGGGGTCGTCCACCAGGACGCCTCCCCAGGAGATACGGAGCGGATACTCGGAATTAGGGATGGTCGGCTTCTTGACCGAGCCCTCCGGCGGCAGGGTGTTCGTGTCCGGCCGGGCGCGAAGCCATTTCTCGCTGACGATGCGGTTCGGTTCGGCCGGCAGGCCGTCCGGCCCCACGAGCATCCCGGGCGGGCAGACCGGCAGAGGATCAAAGGGGTCCGGCAGTTTCGGGGCAAGCGATTGGTCTATAGCGATGCGGACGTCCCAGCGGCCTATGAGAACGCCAATACACCAAGAAAGAAGTTTCGCCATTGCCGTTAGTTTCGAGTGGTTTGTTAGGGCCGCCCCCTTTTCAACATCCTCAAAAGAAGCGATGGTTTCTTCTATAAAGTCCGTTGCATCTTCCTCAATATCCAAGGCCGATTCAACACACATATCGGTATTCTGAAGGGCTCTTTCAACTTTTTCACTTAAGGCAGCCTTTTCTCTCAGACATTCCTCTAAACCTCGGCGGTTTACAAATTCCGGCACGACAAATATTCTTGCCTCTTCTTCCATAGAAACGAGTTGGATCAACGTTTCACCCGCAATCTTTGCTTGCTCAATAATTCTTGGCGAAATGGACTTCAAATCATCTATCGGAAATGGGATACGGGTAACGATGCCAGGCTGCCAATGGTGCCCATCATAGTACTGCGCGGCTACGGCCCTCGGTAGCCTTGCGTTCAAGTACCCCAGTGCAAGCCACGGCATTTCCGCTTTATTATAGAATGCAAGCCCTTGGTTTACCGGCGACGTAATCTGACCCAAAGGCATAGCTTGAAAATACAAGCATGATGCCACGTCGCTCCATCCAATCTTATATCTATTGATAGACCCCTTAACCCGCCGTGACCCCGTATATAAATAACGTTCCTGTGAAACAGAATCCCATCTCGCTATGTAGGCGGAATCTCTATAAAAGGGAAGATTGTCTCCCCCCTTTGCAAATGAAATCCATTTACCTTTTGCATGATCCCTATATGGAACTTCCCACACTGTTCTGACAAATCGGTCATCGTTTGATGTCTGCCTTCCTTCCGCTGTAGTACCAACACATTCGCCAACTTTTGGAGCTTCGACAAATAGTTTTTCAAGCCGGGGCGGGAGTGAATAAAGAAGCATGCAACCTGGATACTGTTGCATACGTCCCAGACTCCGCACGCAACATGCCGGATGCCTGCAAAAGGTCTCCGAGAAAACTTCGCGTAATGCTTGTTCCTTTTCGTAAATGCGACGGAGGTCAATAAAGTTAACACCGACGCAAGATGAATAGTCGTTTATCAGAACGTATGCAGCGGTCCTATTGAATGCTTCATCTAACACACCGAACATTAGATCTAAGAAAACTATAGGGCGAAAACTCGGGAAAATTATCTGCTCTCGCAAATGCCGAAATGTAGGCTGAAATGCCCACATTCTTTCGGTTAGGGCGCCGCACATGCCGCGCTTATGAAGTAGATCTGGAGCTCTCTCTATGAAAGCGGCATATATATTGCCACGCGTTCTTGCGTAAGTGTTATTGATAATGCGCTTGGCTCTTTCTGTAGCGTCACCATAAGGCGGATTCATCAGCACCGTGTCATAACGCTTGCGGCAGAGATCGATGAAGGCGA
>DYKH01000574.1 GCA_020722685.1 Caldithrix sp.
TTGGGCTTTCATGTGCAGACGGCACTTCAACCTGCTCGGGGTTGGCTTAGGCTTAGGCTTAGGTCAAGCTATCCTTACTCCACTCACCGATCATGATGCTGCTAACATTATTGATGAGCTTGAGCTTGAAGTAGCAACCTCGCTCAAGATGTTAACAATCGGCTATGATCCAATTGCTAGCTGCCCCATCTGCAGCTATTCTGATTACGCCAAGAACTTCCCCCGCTACAATGATAGCGAAGTAGTCTGCCCAAAATGTAATAACGTATTAAACCACAAGGAGGTAAAATGAAACGCTACTTATTCACAAAATCCACTCATCCTTTGCTTTGGCCTGAGGGTCAAAGCATTGAAGAATTCCTGCTTCGAAATAAGCTAAAGCTCAGCGACGTAGCAGATGTCGAATGGGCTTCGAGCAAGCGGGTCGCCACAATGCAGCGAGAGCTAAGAGCTCTAGTTGACAGTGGAACTGATCCGCGCAAGCTGATCAGTGGTTTAATCAACGATCTCATGGAGATCACTGGATTAGCAAGAACAAAATAAGGAGAGATAAGATGAAAATAGTAAGCGTAATCAAAAAAGAGCATGATGAGGGCGAAATCGAAGCAGCGGTTGTTGAGCTGAACTACAACGAATGGGTCGGCTCAGGCCGATGCTACATCGCCGAAATTAATCCTGAAACGAAAAGGATTATCTCCTTGCTAAATTGCGAATCACGTCGGCCACGTAACTCGCATAGCGGCACAAAAATCTATCATCTGCCGCTGATTAACGAAGCAACGTACTTCATTTGCGAGAGCGGGGACAAAAGTGGCCACGATATTCGCACTTACAAAACAGTTAAAGATGGCAAACTTAAATCACTTTAAGCTAAGCAAAGCTCAGCAAAGCTTGGCTTTGCTGAGCAAAGCTCTAACGTAATAATAAGGAGAAGCATTATGGAACTAAAAATAAGCCAAATAATCGATGGCAAGAGCTATAGTACCTATAACGCCCGCCTACTCGCGTCCAACGAGTTCTGGGATGGGCGCAACTGGAAACCCCGAGTTAAGGGGAAATATCTGTACAAAACCCCTAAGGGGAATTATTTCGTGCTTCATACCACCCAAACTCTAGAAGAGGATGACTTCATCGAGCCTATCACGCCCGATGAAGCAAAACAGGTCTTCGAGAGACTGCCTAATCATGAGGCGATTTATGATGCAGTCTTTGACGATGAACCGGAGGAAGCGTAACATCCTCTAATCACAAACAAACAAACAAACAAAATGAGGAGATAAACTATGCGACGAGAAGTAAGCCAAATCGTCGATGGCAAGCGGTACAGTACACTTACTGCTCAGCTGCTCGCCTCCGATGAGTTCTGGGATGGGCGAAACTGGAAGTGTCGGGCCAGAGGACAATATTTATATAAGACCTCTAAAGGCAATTACTTTGTCCTCCACACGACCCAGTTTCAAGACGAGCTCGATTACATCAAGCCCGTTCCAGTTGATGAAGCCAAATGGCTCTTCGAGGATCTGCCTAACCATGAGGTGATCTACAGAGATGCTTTCGGCGAGGAACCCGAGGAAGCGTAGGACTTTAATACAAAGGAGAAAAACTATGGACAACGTTCTAATTATCACCCGCCATGCTGCCACTGTTGAATGGCTGCGTCAACATGGCATCGAGGGGCGGGTTATCAGTAACGCCACCGCTGAGGATGTCCGTGGCAAGGATGTCTACGGGGCTCTGCCAATGCGGTTGGCTGCTGAAGCCAACAGCGTTACTGAAATTGACATGCCAGGGCTAACCCGTGAAGTTCGGGCAAAGTTAAGTAGCAGCGAGTTTACCCTCGAACAAATGAACCAGTGGGGGGCTCA
>DYKH01000021.1 GCA_020722685.1 Caldithrix sp.
TGAAAACGATCAATGTTCAACGTTCAACGGTCAATGGTCAATGGTCAAGGGTCAATGGTCAAGGGTCAAGGGGGATAAACCGCGATTGGCCGCAGATACCTCCGGCCAGATCAAGAAAAATCGTACATATTTAGCCAACTGAATAATTGTGTCATTTCGAACGGAGTGAGAAATCTGGGAGCAACGAATTCGTACAACCACGCAGATTCGGAAGTGACAGATTCCTCCCTGCGGTCGGAATGACAGGCTTTGGTTCAGACGGCTAAATTCTTACGAAAAATCGAAAAACCAAAGGAGCCACTATGCCAGTTAGACCCAGTGACAAAGAAGAAGAATATTTCGCCAGGCTGGAATTTGCGCGAAAGAAAAAGCTGGAGGCCGAGCTGCAAAAGAAAATGGAGCGGGATGAAAAGCGCAAACAAAAAGAGCTGCATTTTATGCACTGTCCCAAATGCGGCATGAAGCTCATCGAGATCGACTACAAAGGAATCGAGGTGGACAAATGCTCCTCTTGCGACGGCGTTTGGTTGGATGCCGGGGAGCTGCAGGCGGTATCCAAATTGGAGAAAAGCGTGCTGGACAAATTCTTCAGCGTCTTTAATAAATAGCTCGCTGACAAGCTCAAGATCCAGTCAATGAGCTGGTGTCTCGGCGAAACAAATAAGGAGAGACACATGAACAGGCGGGATTTTCTTGCCTCCGCGACGCTGGCCGGGGCAGCCTCGCTTTCGGGTTTGGCGGTTGCAGTGGATGAAACCGAAACTGCGCGAGAATACTTTGAGCTCAGGCTCTACCATATGCTTCCCGGTGCAAAAAAACAATTCCTCAACGACTTTTTGCGCGACGCCGCCATTCCGGCCTGGAATCGCCTAGGCATCAAGCCGGTCGGCGTTTTCAATGTGCTCTATGGACCTAATCAACCGACCCTCTATGTTCTGCTTCCGCACCAGTCCATCGAGTCGGTCGTCACGGCGTCTACGCGGCTGTTGGAGGATGTCGAGTTCCAAAAGATCGGAGCGGCATTTCTGAACGTTCCGCTATCGGATCCTGCTTATGTGCGCATGGAAAGCTCCCTGATGACGGCCTTCAGCCAAATGCCGCAACTGATTCCCCCGTCGGAGGGCGGAAAAAAATTGTCGCTGTTTGAGCTGCGTACCTATGAAAGTCATACGGAAAAGGCGGCGAAGAAAAAAATCGAAATGTTCAATGAAGGCCGGGAAATCGAGATCTTCCGCAAAACCGGTTTGCAGCCGGTGTTCTTTGGCGAAACCTTGATCGGCCCCCGAATGCCCAACTTGACGTATATGCTGGCTTTCGAGGACATGGCGTCGCGCGACAAAGCTTGGGACGCTTTTCGCAACAGCCCGGAATGGAAATCGCTCTCTGCTAACCCGGCTTATGCCGACACGGTTTCCAACATCACGGATATCTTTTTGCGTCCGGCGCCGTATTCGCAGATTTAGCCGTTGAATCTCCTGCCGCGGAGTCGCAAAGACACAAAGACAATTCTCTTAGGACGACTTGTTCCGGGGCGTCTTAATCCGGAGGCCGCCCAGTGAATGGCGCACTCCAATGTTTCGATGTTATCGGCGGTCGCCAGCCCCGAGAAAACCGACTGGAGAGGATCGCGGCTTACAGATCGCTCACCTAATCACCAGCCAGGTTCGTCCTTTGGCCGGTACTCTCACCGGAATGTTTACCTGGTAGCTTCTGTCCAGTTGATATGATTTTGGGGGGCCATCCTGCTCGGAAATGTTTGCTATATCGGAAAGACCTGTGTAGTACAACGGCAGGGAAAGCCTCCGCTGTACTTCTCGATCGAGCGGATTGTAGACCATCGCCAGACCTTTTTCTCTATGCTGGGGATTGACATGCAGAATACAGTCAATATCCCGCTCATCCGCCCGGCGCACGTGGATGATGTCCGAATCCAGAATGGCGCGATGCTTATTATAGGAATCCACCCATTTCTTGACCACTGCCTTGGTTTCCTCACAATCATACAAACGTGGTCCGCGATAGCATGCCTGCACACCGGAGCCGAAATTTTGCGCCAGGTGCGCTCTGACCATTCAACTCCAGCATGGTTTCCGGCTTGATTCCGCGAACGAACTCCTCGCCGTTCTGCTGCAATCTCAGGCTGATGGTGGCCAAATTGGGGTAGAGGCGAAAGGTCCGGCTGATCAGGCCGTTGGTCAGGGTCACCGTCTGGTTCTCGTTATATTCTTCAAGTCTGACGTGCGTGGATTGGAGAGACCAACCAGTCGGGGACTGACTGGCGATCCGAGGCGTCGATGGTAGTGATGAGGATCAATTCCGACAAGAACAGCAAAGCTACAACAAGATACTGCCGCATTCTACGAGTTCTCCGTATCCAGGGTAGGAATGAAAAACCCGTGAGCTCAATTCTCCCACGGGTTGTTTTTGATGGGGGCACTTTTATGTTATTGCTTTCGAGGAAGCTATCGCATAAGCGCGACGTAGCAACTCGCAGCCGGTTTGCGGAAAGTGGGAGACCAGCTTATAGCTTTTCCGCCTGGGCAGCCAAATATTCAGCTACACCCTCTGCTGTCGCTTTCATGGCAATTTTGCCTTCCTGCCATCCGGCCGGGCAGACTTCGCCGTATTTTTCATAGTGTTTCAAGGCATCGATCATGCGCAGCATTTCGTCGACGTTGCGTCCAAGCGGCAAGTTGTTCACCACTTGATGCTGCACGACACCTTCCTTTTCGATCAGGAAAGAAGCGCGCAAAGCCACACCATCGGCGTGCTCGACGCCGTAGGCTTGGGTGATTTCGTGCTTGATGTCAGCAACCATCGGGAACCGAACTTCGCCGATTCCGCCCTGCTCGATGGGGGTGTTTCTCCAAGCACAGTGGGTGAATTTGGAGTCAACTGAGACGCCAACAACTTGCACGCCGCGCTGATTGAACAGCGACAGGCGATGATCGTGTGCCAGGATTTCGGTTGGGCAGACAAAGGTAAAATCCATTGGCCAGAAGAACAGGACCACGTGTTTTCCTCGCAGGCTCGAAAGCTTGAAATCGTCTTGGATGCTGCCATCCGGCATGACCGCCGGAGCAGAGAAATCGGGGGCTTGTTTGGTTACTAAAACGCTCATTGGTTTCTCCTATCAAATTGCATGTATGTGAAATAGTGAAAGCACCTATGCTTTGTAGTTCCTTTCGCGTTGTCCAAGTAGTAAATAAGAGTTCTTCTGTCAAGATTATTTTGTCAGTTTGGTTTTAAACCAGCACCTTCCATTTTTTCATGCTGGTAGAGCCGTAAAGGTTCGGCGATTGTGGGTATTGCTGGGACGGCAGCATCTTGCGGATCGCTTTGTACCAGTCTTTGTAGGTAGATTTGGCTGTCAGCGGCTTCAAGGCTTGCAGCGCCACAAAAGAGAAGGCGCCGTTGGGCCGCCCCTCAAAGTAGGCGTCATAGCTGTACTCGGTGTCTTGGCAGCCGGCCAATAACAAAGCGGCGTATCGTCCCGGAGGGTTCGATGCGCGCATGGCGCGACGGACGCCCAGCTTGGACAGTTCGCGCTTGGAGAGAAACACCGAAGGCGGCAAGAAGCGCACCTTGCGTTGGGGAGCTTTTTGGCCCTTGATGGTTGGAGGTGTCGTTATTGGGGCGAACTTGGCTACGGTGCCGGAGTGGCAGGAATCAGAGATCATGAGAATTTTGACGTCCGTTTGCTTGGCGCTGAAAAGATCGAATAGATCGTCATCGGTGATGGGTCCCTTGGTTCGGATATCGTACGGGCATAGACATTCATCGGTGCCGTCGGGCTCGTCACCATCCAGGTCGGGCACTTAGGAGCCATGTCCTGAATATTGAATGACAAGAAGGTCTCCTTTCTTGGCTTCGGTTATCATCGCTTTGATCGGCTTGCGTATGCCTTCACCGGTTGCTTTTCGGTCCAACAGCTTTTCGACCGCAAAGCCGCGCGCTGATAGGGCTTCTGCCCAGTCGTTGGCGTCATTGACACATCCGGCCAGGTCGTTCTCGGTGCCCGGATAATTGTTGATGCCGATACATAACCCTTGTTTGTTCATTTTGGGTTCTCCTTTGGTCCACATTAAGGACGAATTCTTTGCCTCAATTCTCGGTCGCGATGGAAAGTAATCCTGCCCCGGCACGTTGTCAACAGCTCTTCTAAGCAAGATGCGTTGCGATGAATGTAGAAAGGTTGATAAAATGGACAGTGATGTCTCCATACCTGCGTGAAAACGGTCTTTCAACATCGGAAGCTACGACGAAGAATCTTGAATTCGGGTACTGCCGGCCAAATGCTTGTAGATTGGTCGGGTCCAAATCGTCTGCCGACCACTTGCATTCGATAGCCGTTGGTGCGCTTCCGCGCTTGGATAGAACAATGTCGACTTCGTGCTTGCGTTTGTCCCGCCAGTAATAGATGTCTCGTGTCTGCAGATGGGCGTGAAGCTCGTTTAAGACGAAATGCTCCCAGAGCAACCCCAGATCCTGACTGCGCAATTCATGCCAACCCTTATGATAACAGACAAAGCCAGTATCAAAGGCGTATACTTTCGGTGCCGCTATGATTTCAGAGGCAAGCTGAGTACTATACGGACGGAGAACATGGACAACAAAAGTCTCCTCCAGCACCCTAAGATAGTTCGAAATAGTCCCTCGGCTTACCTCACAAGGTTTGGAAAAGCTGGTTGCTTCAAAAATTCCTCCGGTTTGAGCCATGAGCAGCTCAGCGAATTTCTGAAACGATTGGCGTCTCTCCAAACGGAATAGTTCTTGAATGTCTTTTGCCCAGTAGGCATCCATCCACTCCGAGAAATCGCGCTCAGGAAATTCGGGAGACAAAAAAAAGGGTGGTAGCCCCCCGCGCAAAAATCGATGCTCCAAATCCTCAAGCTGAAAATCTCGTAAATCCGCCAAGGTCATGGGCGTCAGCCATAATTCCGTTTTTCTTCCAGCTAAGGTGTCTTTGAATTTGGCCGAGGCTCCGAGGGTGGACGAACCCGTAGCCAGAACCCGAGTGTCCGCGTAGTAGTCCGCAGCTATTTTTAAAAGTTCTGAGGGGTTGTCCAGCCGATGGATTTCATCGAGGATCACCCGGCGGTTTCGCAGGCCGTCGAGAAATTTTTGCGGATCCTCCATCACCCGCCGAACGCGTGGTAGCTCACAGTCGAAATACTCAATGTCCGGTAGGCTTTGACACAAGAATGTCTTGCCTACCCGGCGGACTCCGGAAAGCCAAATCACCGATCGGCGCTTCCAAGCCTCTTCTATTTTTGTTATCCAATAGCTTCTGTGTACCATACGCCAGTAATTTAGCATTTAGTGCGACTTTATGCAAGTAGAATGTCGTTTAGTCGCACCAAATGCCAAGCGGATCCATTTGGCCATCGACCGAAAAGTCAAAAAAAGAATGTCGCTCAACTTCTTGGTTGAGGCTTGAAAGAATTTCTCAAGATCAACCTACGCGCGCAATTCTATTCATTTGCCCGCGAATTGAGAATCAAATCAACACGCTTCGCCAAGCCCAGGCAAAGTTTCCTAAGCTACGCCTTGGGCAGCGCCCACGGCTTTCGGTATTCGCGCATCAAATGCTTATCAGCCTCGGGGTTATTGACGAATTTTTCATTTTTGCCGTCCCACTGCAGGCGCTGTTTAGTCCAAAGGGCGATATTGCCCAGCAGCGGCAACGACGTGGATCTGTGCCCGATTTCGATGTCGCAGATCGGCCGTTCGCGCGTCTTGATGCACTCGAGAAAGTTCAGTGCATGCTCCTTATTGCCGGAAGAGCGCGATTCCCGACTCAAGGGCACCCTTTTCGCCACTGATTCATCGCCACGACGTTCGTATTCGGGGATCAGCTCATAACGGCTGCGATCGACAAACAAGGAAGCATCGCTGCCGTAAAAAAGGATGCCGTAGCTGCGCTTGTCGAAACCACGAGAATTACAGGCTTGGTTCGTGTAGGTCAAAATCCAGTCGTCAAAGTCGTATTGGACTTGCAGGGTATCGGGCGTCTCCCGATTATCGGTAAGGAAATACTTTCCACCCGAGGCACTCACAAATTTCGGACTATCGACTTTCATGGCCCAGAGGACGATGTCGATCAAATGCACGCCCCAATCGGTGAGCATGCCGCCGGCATAGTCCCAGAAATAGCGAAAAGTGGACCAACGGTTTTCGGCCACGCCAAAGCGGTTCGCGTTAAAGGGCCGCATGGGTGCCGGGCCCAGCCACAAATCCCAGTCGAGTTCCTTGGGCGGCTCGCTGTCCGGCGGATTGCCGATGCCGTCGGGATACTCGTTACCCACGTTCCAGGTGCGCACAAAGCTGATTTTGCCCAAAATGCCGCTGCGCACAATATCGACCGCGTCTTGAAAATGCTCGGCGGAACGCTGCATGGTGCCGACCTGAACGACTCGGTTCGTGCGGCGAGCCACTTCCACCATGCGCCGGCCTTCTCCCACCGTTACCGAGGAGGGCTTTTCGACAAAAACATCCTTTCCGGCTTCGCAGGCGAGCGTCGTCTGCAAGGCATGCCAGTGGTCCGGTGTGGAGATGACCACGGCGTCAATGTCTTTCCGTTCCAATAGCTTGCGAAAATCCTTGTAGGGCTTGGCCTTGCCCTCGGTCAGGTCCAAGGCTTTTTTCAAATTCGGCTCATAAACGTCGCAGACGGCCACGATGTCCACTTGTTTGGTGTCTTTTTGCGTAGAGATATTCCCCAGTCCCATCCGTCCGGTGCCGATGAATCCGAGCTGAATGCGATCATTGGCGCCTTTGGCCCGGCTGATGCTTGGAGCGGCTGCTCCGGTTAAGCCGGCAGTCAGGGTGACGGATTTCAGAAAATCACGACGGTTTTTTTCTGCCATACTTTAGTTTCCCTTTCTCAAAGCAAGTGGCAAGTTACAGGTCGGATGTGGCGGGCCACAAGCCACAAGTGCGAGGTCCTCATTTGTACTGGTAACTTGCCACTTGCAGCGTATTACTTGCCTCTTTTGGATTTAGTAAGTTAGTCATCAATAAGCCACAGTCGGCTATCCGTCACCGTTCATGCTTCCGGCAATTTCCACGGCGATCGGTAGGCGCGCATCAGGTGCTTATCCGCTTCCGGATTGTTGACAAACTTTTCGTTCTTGCCGTCCCATTGCAGGCGCTGGCCGGTCCACAAGGCGATGTTGCCCAAATGCGGAAGCAAGGTGGAGCGATGGCCGATCTCAACGTCGCAGATGGGCCGTTTGCGGGTCTTGATGCATTCGATGAAATTCTCGGCATGCGGCTCATTCTGCTTGGAGCCGCCGCTGCTCACCGGCGTGGTCTTGGCGCGCCGCTCCTTGCCCACCTGTTCGTATTCGGGAAATAGCTCGTAGCCGTCGCGGTCTACGAAAAGGGTTCCGTTGCTTCCATAGAACTGGATGCCGTAGCCGCGCCCGTCGATGCCGTGAGAATTGGTGTCCTGATTGACGTAAGTGAGGACCCAATTGTCAAACTCAAAGGTTGCTTCCATGGTGTCCGGTGTCTCGCGATTATCAAGCAAATGGTATTTGCCGCCGGACGCAGAGACGTATTTGGGCGAATCCTCTCCCATGGCCCATACAGCGATGTCGATCAGATGGGTGCCCCAATCGGTGATCTTGCCGCCGGAATAATCCCAGAACCAGCGGAACCGATAAATGCAGCGGTTCGGATTGTACTTTCGATAAGGCGCCGGGCCCAGCCACATATCCCAATCCAATTCCTTGGGCGGGTCGCTGTCCGGCGGATTGCCGATGCCTTCGGGATATTCATTGCCGTAATTCCAGGTGCGCACAAAGCTGATCTTGCCGAGCACGCCGCTCTTGACGATCTGGACGGCGCGCTGAAAATGCTCGCCCGAGCGCTGCATGGTGCCGACCTGCACGACGCGGTTGGTGCGCCGGGCGACCTGCACCATGCGCCGGCCTTCGCCAATGGTCAGGGCCAGCGGCTTTTCCACAAAGACGTCCTTCCCCGCCTCGCAAGCCAATGTCGTGGCTAACGCATGCCAATGATCCGGCGTGGCCACAACGACTGCGTCGATATCTTTTCGCTCCAACAGCTTGCGCAGATCTTTGTATGGAGTCGCCTTGCCATTCGTCATTTCCACCGCCCGCTGTAAATGCGGCTCGTACACGTCGCACACCGCGGCAACATCCACTTTCTGCGTCCCCATTTGATAGCGCATGTTGGCACGTCCCATGCCGCCGCAGCCTATAAAGCCCATGACTACGCGCTCATTCGCCCCCAAAACTCGGCCAATTGAGGGGCCAAATGAGGCCGCCGTTACTGCTCCTGCGGCTACGGTGGTGGCTTTGAGAAAATCTCGTCGGTTCACATTGTTTGTCATGATCGCTTTCTCCTTTTTGGGAAATACCATCGTTTCAAAAGGTCATTGCTCGCACTCGCTTTTTGCCAGGTAAGAAGATGCGAAATGCAACATTATTACGCTGGGCCGAATTTAGCGATGCAAGCCGTGATTCGCAACCAAAATCTCTCGATCGCAAACAACCTGGCAAGTCCGGCATTTTCCTATCCTCGTGCTCCTGCTCTTGCTCTTCCGCTTCCTCTTGCTCCTTCTTTCAGGCATTCATGCACAAGATGCAAGGAACACGAACACGAGCACGAACGGGACGTCATTTTTCCGTTTTTTTCACCAAAAAATGAATTGACAAAAAGCAGCAAATCAATTACATTGCCGCATAAAAATTGCTTGTGGTTTGCCGGTCGCGCCTCATCGAAAAGAAGCTGAAAGATCATTGACACAACAAACGGCGGTATCTCGATTCTTACGCCAAGCCGCACCTTTTATGAGCCTTTTGATCATGGTGCTGGTCTTGAGCTTGCTTTCCCCTTATTTTCTTACTGTTGAAAACCTTTTTGCCATTGGCCTGCAAATGTCGGTCGTGGCTATCATGGCTATCGGCCAAATGATGGTCATCATCTCCGCGGGAATCGATCTTTCCGTGGGTTCCGTTTTGGCGCTTTCGGGAATCGGCACCACGATGCTGCTTGCGGATGGCGTGGCTTTGGTTCCTGCAATTCTGATGGGGCTGGCCATTGGCGCCATGGCCGGTCTCATCGCAGGCGGACTGATTGCTTACGGGCACATCCCACCTTTCATTGCGACTTTAGGAATAATGGGCATTGGTAGAGGCGCAGCCCTGCTGCTTACAGGCGGCGTGCCGATTTTTGGCTTACCGCCAAGCTTCAACTTTCTGGGCGGCGGACGTATCGCCGGAGTCATACCAATTCCAGTGGCTTTTACGATTTTACTCGCGCTGTTGGGCCATTTCATTCTAACCAAATTGGCTTTTGGCCGTTACATCTTTGCCATCGGCAGCAACCCTACTGCTGCCAAGCTGTCCGGTATCGACATTCAGAAGAACTTGCTCAAGATCTACGCCTTCAACGGGCTGCTGTGCGGTTTTGCCGGGATCATTTTGGCCTCTCGTTTGAGCACCGGCCAGCCGACCGCGGGAACGGGCTATGAATTGGACGTCATCGCTGCGTGCGTCATCGGCGGAGCCAGCCTTTCCGGCGGCGAAGGAACCATTCTCGGCGCCATGATCGGTGCCCTGATCATGGGCGTCTTGCGAAATGGCTGCAACCTGCTGGACATTTCCGCCTTTTGGCAGCAAATCGCCATCGGCACCATCATTGTGGTGGCGGTGTTCTCCGATCAGTATCGCAAGCACAAGGAAGGTCGGATCTGACCAGCATTACCCACAATCCGTAGGCGAATTCACATTCTCCTGCTTTTGCTCGTGCTCCTGCTCTTGCTTGTGCGCTCTGTCGGTTATGCTGAAATGGCAGTCCCCTTGAAAAGGGTAATCATTATTTTGGGGGTATGCGACGTATTGGCACCTCACAATCATCCGTGTCAACAATCTCGACTTTGATTGAGCGGCGGTTTTTTTTCCACAAACTATAGAAGGAAGTCTTATCATGAAATGGAAGCAATATGGGATTCTCCTCACGGTTGTTTTGCTTCTCTCTTGCAATTCCGTCAAAAAAGAAAAACTACAAATTTTGGTATCGCCAAAGGGTCTCACCCATAATTTTTGGCTAACGGTTAAAGCGGGTGCGGAGCAAGCCGGAAGTGAGCTGAACGTCGATGTCATATGGAAAGGCCCGTCGGTTGAGACGGACATTGCCGGTCAAATTGCCTTGATTGAGGATTTCATCAATAAGAAAGTCGATGCCATTGTGCTGGCGGCGTGCGATGCCACTGGCCTGATCCCCACGGTGCAAAAGGCGCACGCTGCCGGCATTCCTGTCATTACCATAGACTCGGGCTTGGACTCCGATATTCCTCTTTCATTCATTGCCACCGACAATGTCGCAGCCGCCAAAAAGGCTGCGGATTTCCTTTCCGAGCTGCTTGGCGGTCAAGGCCAAGTTGCATGCCTGCCTTTTGTGCCGGGAGCAGCAACTTCAATTTGGCGCGAGGAGGGGTTTAAGGAAGGGTTGCAGAGCCACCCAGGGCTTGAACTTGTGGCGCTGCAATACTCACAAAGCGACGTGGCAACGGCAATGGCGGTGATGGAGAACATCTTAACCGCGCACCCCAATTTGGACGGTGTTTTTGCCGCTAACGAGGCCGGAACCATCGGTTGCTCGCAAGCGTTGATTAGCCGTGGATTGGCCGGAAAGGTCAAGCTGGTCGGCTTTGACGCTGCTCCCAATGAGCTGAAAGCTTTGGAGGAAGGGACGGTTCAAGCCCTTATTGTTCAGAATCCCTTCAAGATGGGGTACCTGGGCGTTAAGGCTGCTGTCGATGCAATCAATCATAAGCCGGTGGAGAAACGCATCGACACCGGCGTGGCGGTGATCACCAAAGAGAATTTGCTCACGCCGGAAATACAACAATTGCTCAATCCGCTGCAAGAAAAGTAGAAATGTGAATAGCCAGTGAACCGCGAACGCTCCCCCGAACCTGAGCGATACTGGCTCGGCATTTAGCGCATAGCCCCAAAATTCTTCTTGCATTTGATTGCAAAGATTGTAATTTGTTGACAGAAAAACTACCGATTGACCCGAGATTATGGGGACGAAACTGGTTTCGACGGGAGTCAAGGTGGTAGTGGCTGCATGTCGAGGTCCCCGGTATCCTCGTAAAGCAACTGGGACTAAAATTAAACGCAGACAATTATGCGTATGCCTTGGCTGCCTAATTAAGGACAGCCAACGTTCACCCCGAATTGAGCCTGCTGGGTTTGGGGATGAGCGTCGATCACAGCGGGATAGCCAACTCCGATGCTCCGGCGGGGTTGGCGAAAGCTTACGGAGCTGGGTGACTTGAGTTGGGTCTGCTACAGCAAGAGTCGCCGAGATTCAAGTAGCAGAACAAGCATGTAGAGGCTGCTATGGCCGGACTTTCGGACGTGGGTTCGACTCCCACCGTCTCCACTATCAAAACTGCCCTATGCTATTCGCATGGGGCTTTTTTGTTGCGGGTTGGAAATCTCATGACAGCATGTGATTGAAACCGGCTCCTTTCTCCGTGCCTCGATGACATACCTGTACCGTAAGACCCTGTTAAAAACAGGCGCTCTGGCTCCGCCTGCATGAGCCTCGATGACATACCTGTACCGTAAGACCTCACCTGCGAGTAGCTTGAATACTCTTACGGGCATCAAAGGAGATTCCGGCATCCGCCGGAATGACATTCTAGCAGTCGCCATGCGTGCAGACACAGACGCCTCCAGCAATAAGTAAGGTATTTCTGAATGCCAGAGTTTTCCGTTGCATTAATAAGCGCGATTTAGTATAATGTGCCGCACAATCGTTTCCCGCCAAAAAATCGCTGTCCTCAATTGAGTGCTCGGAACATCATCCTAGGAGGCTCTATGAAGTACTGGATTCTGCTCGTTATCGTCATAGTGGTTGCAATCTCAAGCTGTATCACCAAAACTGAAAAGGCAAAAGGCATGTCATTCAAAGCTGACTTGGAATTTCTACGGCAGCACACCGAGGTGATAGTGTTGTCCGACGAAAGTAATAGCGCACAGGTGGCGGTTTGTCCTGGTTTGCAGGGGCGGGTCATGACCAGCACGGCAGCCGGATTGGACGGCTTGAGTTTTGGCTGGATCAATCGCGAGTTGTTGGCCTCGAAGGAGAACAATTTGCATATCAACGCTTTCGGCGGCGAAGATCGCTTTTGGCTAGGCCCCGAAGGCGGGCAGTTTTCCATATTCTTCAAAAAGGGCGATCCCTTCGATCTGGAGCACTGGTTTACCCCCGCGCCGGTCAATGAGGGAGCCTTCGACGTGACCAGTCAGGCCAAAGATCGCATTGCATTTCGAAAGCCCATGAACCTGAAGAATTACTCGGATACCGAATTCAACCTGGTGGTAGACCGGGAAATCCGGCTTTTGTCAGTCGATCAGATCAGCCAGGATTTGGGAATCGATCTCGATCAAAAGATCAGGGCAGTGGGTTACCAATCGGAGAACAAGCTGACGAATACGGGGCCGAACGAGTGGCGCAAGGAGACCGGCTTGCTTTCGATATGGATTTTAGGCATGTTCGTGCCTTCACCTTCAACCACGATTGTGGCGCCTTATGTGCCCGGTCTGGAAGCCGAGCTGGGTCCCGTCGTGAATGATGCCTATTTCGGCAAGGTTCCCCCCGACCGGCTGGTGATCAAGGACAACGCCCTGTTCTTTAGCGGCGACGGCAAATATCGCAGCAAGATCGGCATCTCGCCCAAGCGCGCCAAATCGCCCATCGGTAGCTATGACGCGGAGAACAAGGTTCTTACCTTGGCACAATTCTCCTTGCATGAAGGTGTGCTCGACTATGTCAATTCCATGTGGGAGATTCAAGAACAGCCATACGCCGGCGATGTGGTCAACAGCTACAACGACGGCCCGGCCAGACCGGGCGCCAAACCGTTGGGCCCGTTCTACGAGCTGGAATCTTCCTCTCCAGCCGCCGCGCTCAAGCCGAACGAATCGTTGACGCATCTGCATCGCACCATTCATTTGCAAGGACCAGAAGAGAGTTTAGATGAAATCGCCCGGAAGACCCTGGGGGTGACGCTGGCCGAAATCAAGAACGCATTCAGCCTGGCGAAGCAGCCGTGAGCCAGCCGTATTTACAAATGCAGCACATCACCAAAGCTTTTCCCGGCGTGAAGGCTTTGGACGACGTGCATTTGGACGTCCATTTAGGCGAAGTGCACGCGCTGTTGGGCGAAAACGGCGCCGGGAAATCTACCTTGATGAAAGTGCTCAGCGGCGTGTATCAGCCGGATGCCGGCGAAATCACCCTGGACGGACGGCCGGTGTCTTTCCAGTCCACGCGGGACGCGGAGAAAGCGGGCATCGCCATCATCTATCAGGAGCTCAATCTCATCCCGCAAATGACAGTGGCCGAGAATATCTACCTCGGACGTGAGCCGAGGAACAAGCTGGGACTGGTCAATTTCTCCAAGATGCGGGCCGGTGCGCAAACCGAGCTGCAGCAGCTCGAAGCCGACATTTCTCCCAATGCCCGCATCTTGCAGATACGGGTCGGCGAGCAACAACTAGTGGAGATTGCCAAGGCTCTCTCGTTGCGCGCCAAAATTGTCATCATGGACGAGCCCACATCGGCGCTCAGCGAAACGGAAGTCAACAAGCTGTTTCAGGTTATCCGGCGCTTGCAGCAATCCGGCGTGGCAATACTGTACATCACTCACAAGCTGGAAGAAATCTTTGCCATTGCGCAAAGGGTCACGGTCCTGCGTGACGGCCGCTACATCGGCACGGTCAACGTGCAGGAGACCGATTCAACCTCTTTAATTGGCATGATGGTTGGCCGGGAGTTGCGCGAGCTCTATCCTAAGCAGCAGGCGCCCATCGGCGAAGAGCTATTGCGCGTGGAAGGGCTAAGGATCGGGCATCCCACCCAAGCCGGACGAAATTTGCTGCAAAATATTAGTTTCCGCCTAAGGGCCGGGGAGGTATTGGGTATCGCCGGCCTTTTGGGCGCCGGTCGCACCGAGCTGTTAATGACGCTCTTTGGTGCGCCGCCGGCTCCGGTCGTGGCCGGACGAATTTTCTTAAAGAATCGGTTGGCGAATATCAAGACACCGTCCGAAGCCATACAGCACGGCTTGGCGCTGGTCACCGAGGATCGTAAACTGCATGGACTGTTCCTGTCGCTTTCGGTGCAAATGAATGTATCCATTGCCAGTCTTAAACAAGCGGTGCGTTTCTGGCTATTGCGGCGTCGCACGGAGAGAAACATGGTGGAAAGCTATGTCAAGCAGCTTCGCATCAAAGCGCCAAGCTTGGCTGCAGCGGTGGAAACCCTGAGCGGCGGCAACCAGCAAAAGGTCATTCTGGCCAAGTGGTTGCTAACCAAGCCGCAAATTCTCCTGCTCGATGATCCCACCCGCGGCATCGACGTGGGCGCCAAGGCGGAAATCTATCAGCTCATGAATCAGTTTGCCGGGCAAGGCATGGGCATCGTCTTGGTGTCCTCCGAGCTGCCGGAATTGCTCGCCATGAGCGACCGGATTTTGGTGCTGAACCAAGGTCGATTAACCGCCGAGTTCAGTAGGGAGGAAGCCACCGAGCATAAGATTATGGAGGCGGCGACAAAGGCGATGAGCAAAGTGGAACGGAACGAGATGTAGTTCTTGCCGCCTCTCTTGAAGCTGAAAAACTTCCGAGAATCTGTCTTGGCTACGGCAAAGCAACTGAAAAAGAAACAGCCGGAAAATCAGCCGCCGGACCGATCCGGTGAAAGGCGAGCGAACGTCAGGGCCCTCTGGCAGTGCCCCCAATGTGGGGGAAAAATCTGTCGCTCGCAACCTGTGGCATTCGTGCGGGCGATTCAGTCTCGAAGCGCTGTTTGCTCGCTTAGAGCCGCACGTATTCCCGCTCTTCAAGCAAATCGAGGGCTTGGTTCGTTCCTGGGGTGAAGTGACGATCATACCGCAAAAGTCTCGCATTGCCTTCCCAGTACGGGTGCGATTTATGGGAGTGGTTCCGCGCAAGCCCTACCTGCAGTGCGCCTTCGGTTCTGCCCGACAAAACGAGAATCTGCGCTTTCACAAAATCGAGCAGTAGGCGCCACGCTGGTTTGGTCACTACGGTAAGGTCGAGCGAGAGGAATAGCTTAATGACGAGTTCTTGAGATGGATACGTGATGCGAATGTGGTCGGTAAGCAGACGCATCTCGGCGACAAGGATGCTCCCACATGAGCCATCAAAGTCGCCAATGGTATAAAGCCCGCCTCTTGGAATATCTTCATACGGCTTCCTGTTTAATTCCGCGAAGTCACTCATCGCTGTTCTGCGATTCCTCTCCGATTATACTTCAGGTCGGCATGCGAAAAGTTTTCGAAACTACCAGACCTGATTCTACAGCAATGGAATTGCCTAGAGTCGGCCCTTGTGGGGATTCAAATTGAGTCGGAACCAGAAACACGGTTTGCCAGAGATGGCTTTTCTCGCCACGGCCATTTTCTTGTGCGCGTTCGTCCCCCCGGCTTTTGCTCACGGACTGTTGAGTTACGGCCGGACGGTGGGACCGTTCGTCATGGCGCCGGAGGACCTCGACATGCCGCCGATCGGCAGGGTGCGCCTTGGCACGGGGATCACTCACCTGTACTATCAACGAGTCGTCGGTCGCCCTCCTTTTTATCTTTCCCGCATTCCCTTGACCGTAGAAGTCGGGCTGTCCGCTAACGTGTCGATGATCGGCAGTTGGGACGTTCGCTTTCGGCGCGAGGAAGGGAAATCCGTTGGCGGTGTCGGAGACGTGGCCATTGCCACGAAAGTGAGGGTTTTAGATGAGCGGGGCCAGCATCCTGCAATCGGTTTAAAATTTCTCACCAAACTGCCCAATGCCCGCGACAGCAGCAGTTATCTCGGCACCGATGCCACCGACTTTTTCGCCGCATTAATCCTTGAAAAGGAATCCCTGTCCCTCAGCGGCGGCGTGGCGATCCTGGGGAGCTTTAATTCCGCCCGAAGCGACAATCAGCAGGATGATTTCGCCACCTTCAGTGCACGTTGGTCGACCATGCCTTTGGCAGGCGTAGAGTTGTCCTTGGGTTCAACCGGCTTTATCAGCTCACGCCACCGTGATGACTATGCCTATGCCATAGTCAGCGCGGCTGCGCGTTGGGGCCGCAACGCTATGCAAATCAGCCTCCGGCAGGGACTCACACATGATTCTGAAGCTGTGGGGATCAGTTTCGATCTCACATTCGAATTGGGAAAGCGCTGAGCATACTTCTGGGGTGTTCGCGACGGCGATGATCTGTCTAACGGGATGAGAATAACGGACTCCCGCGGGATTGATGCCCCGCGGGAGGATAGAGCATTTTACAATCCTTGCAGGGCCGCAGCCACATTCAGTCGCCCGTCGCTGGCGACGATGCCGTTAAAAGCCGCTACTTTGTCCACCGTGGTCATCAGGCGATCTTTGATTTGCAGATGTGTCAAACCTGAATTTTGCGCCAAGAGAAGTGCTGCCGCGCCTGCCACGTGCGGAGTGGCCATGGAGGTGCCGGACAACGATTGGTACCCGCCCGGGACCGTGCTGTAGATGTCTTTGCCGGGAGCCGCCAGGTCAACGGTTACTTTTCCATAGTTGGAGCCCGGGGTCACCGCCATCACGCTGTTGCACAAAAAGCCGCAATCGTCCTCGCCGCCGCCGCTGCCCCAGAGCGCCCTGGTATCGCCGTGATCCGAGGCGGCAACAGCCAGAATGTTGGCAAGATTATAGCAGGAGGGATAGTTGGGAGTGTCGTCGGTATTGACGCCGTCATTGCCAGCGGCGGCGACAAAGAGAACGCCGTGGTCGTTGGCGTAGGAGATCGCGTCCTCCAACGCTTGCGAAAATCCGTCGCCTCCCCAACTGTTGCTGAGAATCTTGACACCCATGTCGGTTGCATAGATGATGGCCTCGATGGCCATGTCGGTGGTGCCGCTACCGTTGGCATCCAAGAATTTGAGCGGCATCATCTTGACCTGCCAATTGACCCCAACGACGCCCTTGCCATTGTTACCGATGGCGCCAATCGTGCCGGCAACGTGGGTGCCGTGCATATTATCGTCGTAGGGATTGTTCTTGTTGGTGATGAAATTCCAGCCCTTGTAGTCGTCGATTTTGCCATTGCCGTCGTCGTCAAGGCCATTACCGGTGGTCGGATCGTTTGGATTGATCCAGGCGTCCTCGCCGGGATTGGTGTAGATATTAGTCGCCAAGTCCTCATGGGTATAGTCGATACCGGTATCGATGATGCCGACCACCACGCTGTTGCTACCGGTGGTAATGTCCCAGGCAGCCTTGGCTTTGATGTCCGCTCCCGCCAGGCCGCCGGTCTGGCCGGTGTTTTCCAGGCCCCAGAGTTTGCCAAAGCTGGGATCGTTGGGCTGGGCGAAGGTGTGATAGATGTAATTCGGTTCCGCATAGGCGACGTTTGGCATATCGCGCAATTTCTCCACGGCGTCTTGAACGGCCACGCCTGTGCCCAATTGCAGCTTGCGCACACCGATGGGCTTGACTTCGGCAATGATTTGCGCACCGACTGCCGCCAGTACAGAGTTGACCGCTTCGGCGGATATTGTTGGGATGAATTTGATCAGTACCTGGCCTTCGACAAACCCTGCTTGTTTGGGCGTTTGAAAAGCGGCGCTCAGAATCAGAACGAGCATTGACAGGAAAATGACGTACAAGCCTCTTCTCATGTTCGATCCTCCTTAATAGGTAAGAGAATGCTTAACAACCTCAATGGATTATCGTGCAGCATTTGAGACGGGCCTTGAGCAGCAGTCGGCGTGAAAAACTAATAGCCCCAAAACGATTCGGCGAGAACGTTCTCAGGATTGATATCGGCTTCCGTGAGGGAGGCGGTCAACTCCTCCACCATGGCCGGCGGGCCGCACAGATAAAATATCGCGGTTCTGAAATCGGAGACATAATCCTGAATGAAATCTACGTCAATCTTTCGCTTCTCGCCGTTCCATTCGTGGTTAGCAGGCGAGTCGGTAAAAGTGGGCACGTAGCGAACCGTCGAGCTTTCATTGGCGATCCTGGTCAGTAGATCATGGTAGGCGCAGCTCCCTGCGTCTTTGTTCGAATACAACAGCGTCAATAGGTAATCCTGTTTTTCGTACAGGCTCTGCAAGATCATGCTGCGAAAGGGCGTGATTCCTATTCCGCCAGCAATCAATACGGCTTGCTTCCAACGGGCTTGCAGGGAAAATTCGCCTTTCGGCCCCATAAATTCCACTTCCGTGCCCAAGGGCAATTCCGCCAAAGTCTTCTTAAAGCCGCTGCCGGTCATGCGCGTGGTCACGGAAAGGTAGTCCTCATAAGGAGCGGAAGACAAAGTAAAGGTGCGTCTGGGACCTCTCTTGTCCTCGTGGAGCAGTTGCGACAGCTTGATATTGATGTTTTGTCCGGCGGTGAATGAGAATCCGGCAGGCTTTTCGAATCGGAATTCTGTCGTATCCCGTGCGACGCTTTGTCGGTCGATCAAGCGCAATGTGTCTGTCATAAAGTTGTAGCCCGATGAGTCTTTCTAAAGAGGAGTTGCAATGTTGGCACTGTTATTCATCACCGATCGAGATAACTCTGACAAGGTGCAAAACCTTGTCGGAGTTCAAGACATCGAGTCCAAGTGGATGCTGAATCGGTACTATTTTCAATAACACTTCACGCTAAAACAAAGTCGACCAGCCGTTCATTCCTACTGACGCGACTCACTTTGACTTTGAGCACATCCCCCAAGCGATAGACTTTGCCGCGGTACTGGCCTTTCAAGGAGTAGCCTTTTTCATCGAAAAGGTAGTAATCGTCCACCAAATCGCTGATGTGCACCAGGCCATCCAAAAGGAATTGCGGCAGCTCAACAAAAATCCCGAAGGGCACGATGCGGGAAATGATTCCCTGAAACTCGTCGCCGAGATGGCGTTCCATGTATTCCACCTGCTTCATCTTGATGGAGGCGCGTTCCGCTTCCTGCGCGCGAATCTCCCGCTCGCTGCATTTTTTGCTTGCTTCTTCCAGACTTTTTGAATCGGGCAAAGTAGAAGCAGAGAGATCATTGCTGGCATATCTTTTCAAAAGTCGATGCACCAGCAAATCCGGATAACGACGGATCGGTGAAGTGAAATGGGTGTAGTGTTTGAAGGCAAGGCCAAAATGCCCGGCGTTTTCCGTCGAGTATCTGGCTTTGGCCATGGCCCGAAGTAATGCGCCTTCCAGAACGGTGGCCGACAAATGCTGCTGGAACTGATCTGAGAGCGATTGAAAGTACTTGGGAGTGATTCGCTTGGGGGGATTGACCTGCACACCAAAGGCGCCGGCCAATTGCACCAGCTCGGCAATTGCAACCGCGTCAGGCTTTTCATGGATGCGGTAAACGAACGGCAGAACGGCTTGAAGCTTTTGCGCCAAGACAACTCCCACGTGGCGGGCGACCGTCTGGTTTGCTAGGAGCATAAACTCTTCGATTAGCCGGTGGGAGTCCAGCCTTTCCCGCCTTTTGAGGTTGACCGGCGCCCCCTGATCGTCTAGCTCGACCTCTAATTCGAGGGTATCGAAATCGATGCTGCCACGCTTTTGCCGTTTGTCGATCAGCTTCTTGGAGAGTTGATGCATCTCACGTAGAACCGCGGCCAATGGACTCTTTAGCTTTCCCTCGATGATTTGTTGTGCTTCCTCATAAGTCAGTCGCTTGTTGCTATTGATGATGGTCTCGCGGATATCGTAGGCAACGACATCGCCCGCGGCAGTGACATCCATGAGCGCGCTGAAGCAGAGCTTGTCCTGACCTTCCACCAGACTGCAAAGCTCGTTGGAGAGTTTTTCCGGCAGCATGGGTACGACCCGATCCACCAAGTATACCGAGGTTCCGCGCTCGGCTGCCTCCTGATCGATGCTGCCTCCGGCACGCGCGTAATAGCTTACGTCGGCAATATGGACGCCAAGCCGATAATGGCCATTGCCGAGCTTTTCCAAAGAAACCGCGTCATCAAAATCCTTGGCATCGGCGGGATCGATGGTAAAGCAAGTCAAAGTGCGGAGGTCAAGGCGGCGGGATATTTCGGCTGCGGGAATTTTGTAAGGAATTGCTTCCGCTTCAGCCAAGACGTGTTTGGGAAAAGCGCTTGGCAGCTCAAAGCTGTGGAGAATCGAAAGCACGTCCACCCCCGGGCGATCGGGAAAACCAAGCACCTCCACAACCCGGCCGGTGGGATTAAGATGCTCGTGCTCCCAAACGTCGATCTCGACCACCACCTTTTGCCCATCCAAAGCGCCTGCGGCGTCGGCATTGTCGATGATGATGTCCAGATGCAGCTTGATATCATCCGGCACCACGAAACAGTGTCGTCGACCACGGCGGAAGATGCCGACGATTCTCGAGCGCGCCCGCTCGACGACCTCGAGGATCTGACCTTCCGCGTTCTTACCCTCTGAAGTCGCAAAAAGCCGGACGCGCACCGTGTCTTTGTGCAGCGCTACCCCCATGTTTTTCTGGCTGATGAAGATATCCTCGCCATCTTCCCGGCTGACAAAACCGTAGCCCTGGGAATTGACGCGGAGCTGTCCGACCGCCTCGGCAGCCTTGTGGGCAATGCCGAACCGGTTTTTGGGATGCCGCAGGATTTGGTGTTCTCGCGTCAAAGAGCGTAAGGCGGCGCGCAGTTCTTGAAAGTCGTTTTGCGCGACTCCTAATCTGCGCGCCATCTCCTTCGCTTTGAAAATCCGCAAAGGCTCGGACTGCAAGAAATCGACAATCCTTTGCCGCAGATCGACGTTTTGCTTTTGATTACGCACTCGCCTTATCTTCGAAAGTGAACAATTTTGGCGCTTTCGCTTAAAGCGTTCTTCCACGCCGACTCGGGATGTTTTTGGATAAAGTATTCCTCTACCGGCCCGTCATTGAGAATTTCGCCTGTAGCCAGTTTGTAACCTTTCAATGCATTGTTGACGACATAATTGACTTGATTGGTGGTGGAGCTCATGCGATCGAGACGGAAAATGTTATGCTGCAAGCTCTGGACGCGCCCCGTGGCCTCGTAAGGAAAATACTCGCCGTTGAAAATGATGGTGGCTTGGCCGCTAACCGTGTAAACGTCGGTCGATAGGCGCAGCCGATTGGTGATGCTGACATAGGAGCCCCGGCCGATGAGGGCGCGCACACCCTTGATAACGTATTCGCCCTTGGGCACGTCTGCCAAGGAGAAATAGCCATTCTCATCGGTATTCGCCCACAGGGCCAACGATTTGCCTTCTGTGGTTTTACCGAGCACGGCCACCTCGATGCCGGCCTTGTAGACGCCCAGCTCTTCGGTGTAATAGTTGTCTTCGATGATCGCCCGCCCAACGACAAGCATGGTGTTGTCGGAAGTGGGTTCTTTGAATCCTTGCATCCCGGAGGCGCAGCTAAGAATTAAGGCGGCTGCGGTGGTGATCAGTAGCAAAGAAACGCGTTTCATGGGGAGCTCCTTTCCAGAGATGAACCTTGAAGTTGAAAGCTTGAGTGAGATTCACTGCCTGCGGCAAATGATAAAAAACCAGCGAACAGTTGACGTTACCAAAACCTGCGCAGGTTGCCGAAATATTTTAGGAAACCTCCGCAGGTTGTCAGCGCGAGATTCAGTGTAGTTGCTCGACCAGGCAATTTTGCATGCCGATTTGTTTGATTTGATCGAGCTGCGCTTCGATCCAGTCGAGGTGATTTTCTTCGTCTCTCAAAATGGATTCGAAAAGCTCGCGGGTGCCGTTGTCACCCAATTCCGTAGCCAGACGAATGTCCTCATTGTAAACCTTGATTGCCTCTTCCTCCGCTGCCAGGTCATTCGTGTGCTGGCTCTTAACGTCTTCGCCGATGGTGATCTTGTTCAGGTCGCTGACGTTTGGCCGGCCTTCCAGAAAGAGGATGCGGACGATGAGTTTTTCTGCGTGCTTCATCTCGTCGATGGCGCGCTTTTCCTGCGCCGCATGCAGACGGTCATAGCCCCAATTGGCACACATTTCAGAATGCACGATGTACTGATTTATGGCGGTCAGCTCGTCGGCAAGACGGGCGTTCAATCGGTCGATAATTTTTGAGTTGCCTTTCATGATGTGTCACTCTCTGATTAGAGTTCAGTATAAGCACGATAACTTGTTTTACCAGATGCTTCCCCATCGACAACAAGGATACATTGCTTGACCTTGCATTTTCTATCGAAAATTGGACTCTCCAATTCTTCCGAAAATTAGTCTAACCGCACAGGGCGCTGAGTAGGCGCAAAGGTCGCCATCATGGAGTAATTGTGCGATATCCATCGATCAGGGTTGAATCACTCAGACTTGGCAAGCTCACCGCTTGTGTGCCATTTGCTGAATGAGCCGAGTGGTATAAGGGTCAACCCCGCATTTGATATCACGGCACAAAACCTCAGATAGCAAAATCTGATGAAGAGAACTTTACTGCCGGGAATTGTGATAATCTTTCCTTGAACAGGTTGGCAATCTCCTGCAACCTTGCGCGTGTTTTTGCCTCAAAGCGTAACACCAAAGTCGGCTGAGTGTTCGAGGCGCGTACCAATCCCCAGCCATCGCCGAACTGCACCCGCGCGCCATCAATGTCGATGGTTTCGTACTCTTTGCGAAAGTCCTGCACCAGCTTGGCGACGACCTCAAATTTGGCGGCATCCGCACACTCCACGCGAATTTCTGGCGTGGACTCGAATTTGGGTATTTCATCCACTAACTCTGAGAGCTTTTTATCGCTATTGGCCAAAATCTGCAGTAAACGACCGGAAGCATAGATGCCATCGTCGTAACCGAAATAATCATCGGCAAAGAACATGTGGCCGGACATCTCGCCGGCAAAAGGAGCATGGGTCTCCTTCATCTTGGCCTTTAGTAAAGAATGGCCGGTCTTCCACATCAACGGCTTGCCGCCGAATTTTTGGATGAATTCCGGCAAAGCCTGCGAGCACTTGACGTCGAAGATGATTTGGCTGCCCGGCTTGCGGCTCAGCACGTCGCGGCTGAACAGGGCCAAAAGCGTATCGGCAAAAATGAGTCGGCCTTTGTCATCCACGGCGCCGACGCGGTCGGCATCGCCGTCATAACCGATGCCAAGGTCGGCCTTTTCCGCCAGCGTCAACTGGCGCAAGTCTGACATGTGTTTTGGCACAGAGGGGTCGGGCAAGTGGTTGGGAAAATTGCCGTCAACGTCACAATAGAGCGGCACGACCTCGGTGCCAAGACTTTCCCAAAGCTCTGGTGCAATGGGGCCGGCGGTGGCGTTGCCGGCGTCGATGACCACTTTTAGCTTTTTGGCAAATTCGAACTTGGTTTTCAACATGTCAACATAATCGGGAACCACATCGACCTTTTCGACTTTGCCGGCCGTTTTTCGAATATAATCGTTCTTCAGAATGATTCTTTTTAGCTCTTGAATATCCGGGCCGTAAACGGCGCCGATGCCTTCGCACATCTTAAAGCCGTTGAACTCGATGGGATTGTGGCTGCCGGTGATCATGACGCCGCCATCGGCCTTGAGATGAAGCACGGAAAAATATAGGGTCGGGGTCGGAACCACGCCAATGTTGTACGCTGCCAGGCCGGTGGAAGTGATTCCGTCAAGGTAAATCTTGTGCAGGTGGGGAGAGGAGAGTCGTACGTCGTGTCCGACGGAAAGAATTTTGTGTCCCCGCCGGGACATCCAGGTGCCGAAAGCCCGGCCCAAATTATAAACGACATCGTCCCTCAGATCGGTTTTGACGATGCCGCGAATGTCGTATTCTCGAAATATGCCCTCGTTCATATTGACTCCATCATGGGTATCCTGTTCTCTTCTGTATTCGGGTCGCACATGTACCATTTCAAAGATCAAAAATCAGGATGCAAAATGACAAATCAAGATTCAAAACGATTGACCTGCTTGAGTTGAATGTTGATTCGACCGACAGGTGTGCGCTTTCATGATCTAGGTGTGTGCCTTGACCTGTGTGACTTTTGAATACTCCGTGCGCATCGTCTCGTTGGCACTAAACAGGTACTAGACAAATATACTCGTTGAGGGTAGAAATTTCATCCATCTTGTCATTCCTGCACATGCAGGAATCTCCTTGTGAACAGGTGGTTAGGAGATGCCTGTATTCACAGGCATGACATGAAAAAGCGACCCTTAACGAGTATAGCTGAAAAAATCTTTACCTTTTAGTTTGTCGTCTTGCATTTTGCTATTTTCTTTTTGAAATTGCAATCGGCGTTGGAAAGGGCTCTTACTTACTTGGACTCTCACGTTGACTTGCTACTTCTGAGCGCAGACGAATTTCTCATAGCGATTGCTCGATCTTTACCGGCCAAGTCCTGCATGATCTTTATGTCAGCATACCCCGCCTGCTGAAATAATTCTTTGGTTTTCGATCCCATGCCGGCACCAATCTCTAAGATGGCGAAGCCGCTGGGCCTCAGCCAAGCGCGTAGCAAGTGAGCAAAGCGGCGATAGAACTGGTATCCATCTTCGCTTGCCAGAAGGGCGCTCTTCGGCTCAAACTGGCGAATCTCCGGCGGCAGGTGCTCGAATTCACCGGCGCTGACGTAGGGCGGATTTGAGACGATGAGGTCAAATGACGCTTCAAATTCTTTTTCCGTGCAGGCCAAAACGTCCAGACAACGAAAAGTAATCCGATTCTCGACCTGATTGAGCTTGGCATTCTCCTGCGCGATTTTTAAAGCATCCTCGGACACGTCAACGGCAAGCAGTCGAGCATTCTGCAAATTCTTCGCGATGGCAACGACGATGTTCGCCGATCCGGTGCCGATGTCCAAAATATCGATACGTTCGGATTCGGCATAATGGCTTTTGCAGAGCGTCAACGCCTGCTCGATCAAGATTTCCGTTTCCGGTCGGGGAATCAAAACGCCCGGCCCTACCTTAAAGGGCAGGGAGAAAAACTCTGTTTCGCCGAGGATGTATTGCAATGGCTCGTGATCGAGCCTTCGCTTGATGAGCTCTTTGAACTTGACCAATTCTTCCCGCGAAAGCGGGCGGTCAAAGCTCAGGTACAAATCTACGCGCTTGCAGTTAAGGACATGCGCCAACATCCGTTCGCCATTCAGCCGACCATTCTCAAAGCCTTTTTCCGTCAAATACTCAGCGGCCCAGTTGAGCAGTTCTAAGACGCTCCAAACCCTCTGATTGGCCTTGGTGGCTGGCATTGTCTTCTAATCCACCGCTTTCAATTGTTCAGCGCGCTCGACGATCTGCAATTGCTCGATCAGCTCCTCCAAATCTCCCTTCAAGACTTCGTCCAATTTATAGAGCGTCAGACCGATACGGTGGTCGGTGACGCGGTTTTGCGGAAAATTATAGGTGCGAATCTTGGCGCTTCTGTCGCCGGTGCTGACCATGGAGCGACGCTTGGCGGTCAACTGGGCCTGTTCTTTTTCCAGAGCCTTTTCATACAAGCGAGCCCTCAGCACCTTGAGGGCTTTGGCCTTGTTTTTGTGCTGGGATTTTTCATCCTGACAGGTGACCACCATGCCGGTGGGGATGTGAGTAATTCGCACAGCCGAATCGGTGGTATTGACGCTTTGCCCGCCCGGACCCGAGGAGCGAAAGACATCAACGCGAATGTCCTGCGGATCGATGGTAACGTCGATCTCCTCTGCTTCCGGTAACACTGCCACGGAAGCAGCGGAAGTGTGAATGCGTCCTCCGGCTTCGGTGACCGGCACGCGCTGCACCCGGTGCACGCCACCTTCGAATTTCATCTTGCCAAATACGTCTTTGCCGCTGAGAAGGAAAATGATTTCGCGGAACCCGCCGATTCCCTGCGCATTGGAGCTTAGCACCTCCATTTTCCAATTGTTCTTTTCGGAGAAGTAATGGTACATGCGAAACAAGTCGCCGGCGAATAGCCCAGCTTCATCGCCGCCGGTGCCGGCGCGAATTTCGACGACGGCGTTGCGGCTGTCCTGCGGGTCTTTGGGAATGAGGAGAATTTTTAGTTGTTCTTCCAATTCCTGCTGTTTGACCTTGAGGTCGGCCAATTCCGCTTCGGCCAGCTCACGCAGCTCAGCGTCGCCGGACCCTGCCAATAATTGCTGATCGTTGTCGATGTCGGAGGAGATTTTCTTGTATTGACGAAAGCATTTCACGATGTCGTTGAGATCACTCGCCTCTTTGGCCAAATCCCGGTACAGCGCCGGCCTGTTGATGATTTCGGGATCGGCCAATTGATTTTCTAACTCGACATAGCGCTTTTCTATGTTAGCAAGTTTTTCGAACAATGAGTTGCCTCGATGCAAAAAGAATTCATAGCGGATCGGTGGAGCTGAGGACTTTGGATTGGCCCACAATTGGCTCCAAGCAGAGCGCAGATTTTAAGGCCACCAGAGCCACTTCGAGTTGACTTTCGTCCGGCTCCTTGGTGGTAATCTTTTGCAGCCAAAGTCCGGGCATGATAAACATCTTGAAGAAGGGGTTCTTGTACCCCTTGTCCGACAACTTGATCAATTCATAGGAAAGCCCGCCGATGACCGGCACAAAAGCCAAGCGAATCAGCCGCTCGCCTATGGTATCCGGCTTACCAAGAAAGACAAAAACCAGGATACTTACCAGCATCACGATCAGCAAGAAGCTGGTGCCGCAACGAGGGTGCAGGGTCGTGTAATCCTTTGTTGAGGCGACCACCAGCTCCTTTTCCGCTTCGTAGGCGTAAATGCTTTTGTGCTCGGCGCCGTGGTATTCGAAAACACGCCGGATGTCCTTCCACAGGGAGATAAGATAAATGTAGGCGAGAAAGAACACCAACCGGATGAGACCGTCGACGAGGTTAAAGGCAAGTCCTGATTGGAGGGGAAAAAGCTCGGTCAGCAATAAGGGAACATAAAAAAAGAGACCCATGCCCAAAGCAAAAGCCACCACCATCGTCAAGCCCATCCAAAGCTTGCTCCACCCGGTGCGGCTTTTGCGGGACGGGCCTTCTTCCTTTGAGGATGTTTCCTCCTGCATTGCCACATCGCCGGAAAAAGAAAGGGCCTTCATCCCTAAGACCAGCGATTCGATAAGCACTACCCCTCCACGCAGTATGGGCCAGCCGAGAATTTTGATGCGTTTTACAATGGATTCGAACGGTTCGCTTTTGACTACGATATCACCGTTGGGCTTGCGCACGGCCACCGCAACGCGCTGCGGCCCGCGCATCATCACGCCTTCGATAACTGCTTGCCCACCTACGGTGTTTTTTTTCTTTGGTTGCATAGATAAAATGTAGGTCCCAAAACAATAGTGCTTGCTTACGATAATTTGTCTCTCCCCTTTGCACTGGAGAGTAGCTGACCGGATCATTCTCATTCTATGAGCAAGCCAATTCGGTCCGCAAAATAAAAAACGGAATAAGTCCCAACAAACGGGATAAATTATTCCGTTTCATTTCCCAAATGGCTGCGCTAAGATTGCTTGGCAGTGTCGCTTTCATGTATTTTATAGCGGCGTCGGAACTGCTCGACTCGACCGGCGGTATCGACGAACTTTTGCTTCCCGGTAAAGAATGGATGGCAGTTCGAACAGATTTCCAATTTCAAGTCACCAACGGTGGAACGAACTTGGAAGGTGTTTCCACAGGCGCAGGTGACGGTTCCAACTTTGTATTGGGGATGAATACCCGCTTTCAAGATGAACTCTCCTTCTATGACCTTTTTTGAAAAAGACTCTTTTCCTAAAATGCGGGCGAAATTTAGACAAAAATTATTAGGATTGCAAGGAAAAGATTTGCCCCAAGTGGTCACAAGTTGGCGGGTAGGAAATCTGGTCGGCAAACCATCGCTTGGCGGCCAGATTTGCCCACTCCTTCCCAAGTAAATAGCCAAGACCTGTAGGGCGGTTACCCTCAAGATCAAATGAAACCGAGGCTGCTCCGTTTCTGTGAATAGTCCGCAGGTTTCAGGCATTTCCGTCATTGTTCAGCGGCAGAGCGGCCAGGGAAATTCCTCCGGATCAAATCAGGAGCCTCTACATGCTCATGGATTCCAGAAAGCTCTTGTTGGACTTGGTTCCTTGCATCTTGTTGAGCAGAAATTCCATGGCCTCGACGGTGGACAATTCTGCTAACAGCTTGCGCAAGATCCAAGCGCGATTGAGCTCCAAATCAGTCAACAGCAACTCTTCTTTTCGGGTTCCTGAGCGGTTCACATCGATAGCAGGGAAGATACGGCGGTCAGAGAGTCGGCGATCGAGGACGATTTCCATGTTGCCGGTGCCTTTGAATTCTTCAAAGATGACTTCATCCATGCGACTGCCGGTGTCGATGAGGGCGGTGGCAATGATCGTCAGGCTCCCGCCTTCCTCGATATTGCGTGCGGCGCCAAAGAAACGTTTGGGCCGGTGGAGTGCATTGGCATCGACGCCGCCGGAGAGGATTTTCCCACTATGGGGAACGACGGCGTTATGCGCACGCGCCAGACGGGTAATACTGTCCAATAGAATACAGACATCGTGACCATATTCGGTCAAGCGTTTGGCCTTCTCCAAGACCATATCCGACACCTGCACGTGGCGCTCGGCCGGCTCATCGAAGGTCGAGCTGATAACTTCGGCCTTGACCGACCGCTCCATGTCAGTGACTTCCTCAGGACGCTCGTCGATCAAAAGCACGATCATTTTGATGTCAGGGTGATTGGCGGTTATGGCGTTGGCGATTTTTTGCAGGATGGTGGTTTTACCGGTCTTTGGTTGTGCTACGATGAGGCCTCTTTGTCCCTTACCGAGTGGGGTCAGAAGATTCATAATCCGCAGGGTATAATCGTTGGGAGTGGTTTCCAGGTTAACCCTGGAATTTGGATAAAGCGGGGTCAAATTGTCGAACAGAATCTTGCTTTTTGCCTCCTCCGGATTCTCGTAATTCACCGCTTCAACTTTGAGCAGGGCAAAAAAGCGCTCGTTCTCTTTGGGTGGACGAATTTGTCCGGAAACCGTGTCGCCGGTTCTAAGGCCAAAGCGCTTGATTTGCGAGGGCGAGACGTAAATGTCATCGGGGCCAGGCAGGTAATTGAAATCCGGTGAGCGGAGGAAGCCATAGCCGTCAGGC
The DNA here is from genome assembly GCA_020722685.1 of Caldithrix sp. Next base: position 29,067 of record DYKH01000021.1, read on the forward strand.
AAGACTTCCAAAACTCCCTCGGCAAAAATAAGGCCTTCTTTTTTGGTTTGTTCTTCAAGAATTTTGAAAATCAACTCGGATTTTTTAAGTCCGGTGAAGCCGCTCACTCCCAGGTCCTGCGCCATGTGAGTCAGATCGGCTATCTTTAGTGCTTTCAATTCAGCTATATCCATTGAGTTCCTCAAAGTTTTATGGTTACGTTGATGAGTTCATTATTTTCGCAAACTTTCATAAAAGCGTCGGGAGATGCTCGTCGCCGCTAAGCAAGCGTTCTCCTCCCGCCCTCAAAATGAACGTTGTCGATCATCGGAACAAAAGTTTTGATTGGTCTCGTCTCGAAGCGGGATAATCATTCCCTTACGAAAGCCTATGCGGTAGGCAGTGAGAGTACCATGAGAATCATGAGCGTGCTGTCAGTGAAAATCACCAGGTTAAAATGGGAGGTTGCTGCTCGGTCATCCGTTGCGAATGCGAAGCAGTCTGGTAGCATGTGCTGCAATGCTGATCCCTCTATCTGACATGGTTATCAGGACGATTGGCGCCAGAATCTGGAGAATGTGGATCATGTGGATACTTGAGAAAAGGGCTCATTCCGTCGTTAGCGCCCAAGAATTAGGCGTCTGCGACGAGTAGCATTGCACTTAACAAATTGTCTCCTCTGTTTGGAGGTCGATAAAATGCGCCTTACCCATCTCAAAGCCGACGCGAAAATCAGCATTGACCGGCGGTATGCTGCGCGCATTGACCCGTGCGATGATGGTTTCCTGTCCCGTGTTTAAATATAGAAATATTTCATTCCCCATCGGCTCCACTACTTCTACCTTGCAACACGCCTCACTGTACAGCTCGGTATTTTGCAGGGTGGCATATTCATGGATATTTTCTGGGCGAATACCCAGCAGGATGGTTCGATCCAGATAATTGCTTACTGCTTGTTGGTGGTGATTGGCTACCCGCAGCTTGAGTTGCCCACTGGTAAAGTAAAGACCGCCGTTACGGACGATGCGGCCCTCAATGAAGTTCATTGCCGGACTCCCGATAAAACCGGCGACAAACTTGTTTTTGGGATTGTGATAAAGATTCAAAGGCGTGTCGGTTTGTTGGATTTTGCCGTCCTTCATGACGACGATACGATCCCCCATGGTCATCGCCTCTATCTGGTCATGAGTAACGTAGATCATGGTCGTTCCCAGCCGCGAGTGCAATTTGGAAATCTCGGTGCGCATCTGCACGCGCAGCTTGGCGTCCAAGTTGGAAAGAGGCTCATCGAACAAGAACACTTGCGGCTTGCGCACGATGGCGCGACCTACCGCCACCCGCTGTCGCTGTCCGCCCGATAGGGCTTTCGGCTTGCGTTCTAACAGAGATGTGATGCCTAGTATTTCCGCGGCGTCCTTAACTCTTGCGTCAATTTCTTTTTTGGGGAATTTGCGCAGCTTGAGTCCGAAAGCCATATTTTCATAGACCGTCATGTGCGGGTAGAGCGCATAGTTCTGAAAAACCATGGCAATATCCCGGTCTTTGGGAGGAACGTCATTCACCACCCGGTCGCCAATCTTGATCGTGCCTGAGGAAACATCCTCAAGTCCCGCTACCATGCGCAAGGTGGTCGATTTTCCACAGCCGGAAGGCCCAACAAGCACAACGAATTCTTTGTCTTTGATAAAAATGTCCGCAGAATCCACGGCCAGAACATTTTTATCAAAAATCTTGGTGACTTTGCTCAACTCGACACTGGCCACGAATGCTCTCCACGTAAACTTGGTAAATTTTTATCGGGCGGCAAAATAATAAGCAATGTTTCGCAAAATTGCAAAAGGCACAGTAGATTATTTTGGAGTATCAATTGGCGTGATTAGAGCAATGAGGCATTGCAGGTTCCAAAGCTGGGCAAATTTAGCAAAAAAGCATTAGCTTGTCAAGCTTTTTATTTTCTGCATTGCCTCACCAACGACATAATGCGAGCCGGTGATGCAAACGAGACCACGCTGAGGGCACGTTTTGACGGCGAATTCTACTGCCTCCGCAACGGATGCGAAGGAACGATGGGGTACGCGTTGTTTTTCTGATTCATCCGCGATTGAGCGTGCGTCTAGCGACTTGGGCGTTTGCGCTTGCACCGCCAGAATGCGTGCGGCAACGTTTCTCATCGACGCTATCATTCGACGATAGTCTTTGTCTTTGAGCACGCCCAGAATGAAGGTCGTCACTGAATCCGGATAGAATGACCTGAGCATCCAGCAAAGCCTCTGCATCGCCGCAGCGTTATGGGCGACATCTACGATGACGTGCGGATCGAGGCTGACGGTTTCAAACCGACCCGGCCATCGCACCTGTTTCAAACCACGGACAATCGCCGCTTCGTTCAAATCTATTCCTTGGTCACGCAGCAATTGAGCGGTGCAAATGGCCGCGCAGGCGTTTTTCACCTGATGCGGTCCGGCTAAGGCAAGTTCCACGCGAGCTCGCATAAATCCGTCGCCGTTAGCGTTGAATTGCGAGCCGGTGGCCTGCATCTTCAAGTCGTGAATTCGGCACTGCTGTCGTGAGCGATAAAGAGGACTTGAGTTGACCAAGCATGCGTTACTTATTACGCCCTCTGCGCTGCGGGGCAACTGGCCGATAACGCACGGGACGCCTTGCTTGATGATACCGGCTTTTTCTGCGGCAATTTTTGCCAACGAATCGCCGAGGTGCTCGGTATGATCGAAGCTTATGTCGGTGATAACTGAGACCAAAGGTGTAACAATGTTGGTGGCGTCCAAGCGGCCACCCAGGCCGACTTCTAAGAACGCAACGTCAATTTTGGCCGTGGCAAAGAATAGAAATGCGATCGCGGTCATGGCTTCAAAAAAGGTGCAGCCCAAGCGTTCAATGGCGGGTCTTAGCCGGTTCACCAATTGGGCAAAATCCTCTTTGCTCATCACTCGGCCGCCGACTTGAATCCTCTCCAATACGCTGACCAAATGCGGCGAAGTGTACATGCCGGTTTTCAAGCCGGATTGGCGGCAAATGGACTCCAACATGGCAGTCACGGAGCCTTTGCCGTTGGTTCCGGCAATATGTACGCAAGGAAAGCGGGTTTGCGGATTGCCGAACTCTTCCATAATCCGTGCCATCCGATCCAAGCCCAGCTTCCAAGTGAACTGCTGGCGGCTGAGAAGAAATTCTTCGGCCTGACGAAAGGTCAGTGAGCTCACAGGGATTCCTAAACAGGTGATCAATCAAGTCGGTACGGAGCGTTCCAATAAAAGCGGGTCACACCCCGGTCGGTGCCGAACCAAATATAGTCGCCATCGAGCAAAAGAGACAAAACAGTGTCTGAGGGTAGACCGTCCTCCCGGCCAAAATGCACCCATCTTTCGTTCTTCTTGTCGTATTTGAGGACGCCATCATTGCTGGCAACCCAAACAGCCGTTTTCGTCGCCAAAATACGGTGTATTTCGGCTCGGGTCTTATAGGTTCTAGCCGCGGCGTTTATCGCCTCTTTGGTTTTAGAATTTAGGGACCAAATTCCTTCCGCGGTAGCGAACCACAACTCATCGCCATAGGCGGAAACTGCGAAAGTGACTTCACCGCCGGCTCCCAGCAATTCCTTGTAAACGCCGCCGGTATTCTTGTACTTGTTGTAATAGTAAAGCCCCATTTCCGTCGCCAGCCAAACGGTGCTGTCCTGTAGATCCAAATCATAAACGGCAACAGTGCCGAGCTGCGGGTAGAGTACGCTGCGAATGTGCATGGAATCGGTTCCCACTCCGGCCTTCATCACTCGGGAGACGCCGCCATCCGTGGCGACCCAAATGGAGCTGTCGTCCACCACGATGTCGTTGACGCGGTTGTCCACCAGATGATCGACCACCGTATAGGTTCGCCAAATGCGTTTGTTGCGGTCGTAGCGAGTCAAACCGTCTCGGGTTCCTACCCAAATGGTCGCGCCGTCCACTGCCATACTGCTGATTTGATCGTTGGAAAAACCCGTCAGCAGATAAGATTCGAAATAGCTGGGTTCCCCGTTAGGTATCAACCACTCGGTCAACCCAGCGGGGTGCTTATGGTTTTGTATGCCTCCCAACCAAAAGGATTCGTCGTCTTTGGCAATTGCATCCACAGCCTCATCCCAGAGACCAAAGGAAAGCAATTCCAAGCGCAAAGTTGGAAGGTCTGCTCGCCCGGCGCCCAATCCCCAGGTGCCGAGCCACAGATTTTGCCATCGATCCCTCACCCAGCAAGTGATGTTGAAACGTCGTAATTTGAGATCATCGATATAATGATTGCGTTCGTCAAACAGGTAGCCGCCGGACATGAATAAGTAGGGCAAAGCCGCTTCACGCGGCGCCTTTGCTCCGTACCAGGTGATGGAACTATCGTCTTCCGGTCTGTTGACCGGTGCGAAGGATGCCGAGGTGTTGTCAGAGACCAACCAACGTTCCTGTGAGGTAACCACATAAACCTGCCGGTCGGAGCCGAACCCGATGGAGGCAATGGGATCGTTGGGGGAAAGGCCGATTTCATCATAGAAAGTATTGTACCAGAGCTGGGAAGCGGGCTCGAGATAGCTGATGCCCAAATCGTGCACCGACCAGAGGAATCCGGTGTTGAAATCCATTGCCACCAGATGAATGTTGTCATCCGCAAGTCCATTGCTTACGGTCCAGGGGAATTCCCATTTGTTGCTAAAAAAATTATAGCGTGTGATGCCGCCGGTTGTAGCAAAGTAGATATGCTCTTGGCCGATGGAGATGCTGCGGACGAAACGTGTGGTGGAATAGGTGATCCAATCCCCTTGGCGATAATTCCGATTGGTTCCGCGTATGCGCAGTTCTGCTGCGGCGCTGCCGCCCAAGCCGGCGAAAAAGGCGACAAGGGTGAGGCCCAAACCAAGAGCGCTTCTGAGAGTGGCGGCGGTACAGCTCATGTTTTTATCCCAAATTTTTTGAGTTTTCGATGCAAATTAGCACGATCCGTCTGTAGAGCGGTGGCGATATGGCTGACGTTGCCCTGAAATTCTTTGAACGCTTGTTCCAAAATCGCTTTTTCAAAGTGCATCAACTGCCTTTTCAACGGTATTCGCACATCTATGGATTGGGGCAAGCTCTTCTTCTCCGGACGCACAGGCGCCGGACCGAGAACGGAATCTACGTCCATGGCGTTGATCTCATCGCCGGCAGTCATGATCGCTAAACGCTCCATGATATTTTTGAGTTCCCGCACGTTTCCCGGCCAATGGTGGCGCCTCAGCCTGCTCTCCGCACGCTTGGTTAGCCTCTTGGGCTTTTTGCCGTTTTTTTGGCAATAGCGTTCCAGAAAATGGTGAACCAGTGCGGGGATGTCTTCCGCATGCTCCCGTAGCGGCGGCACGCAAATGGGAATGACGTTGAGGCGGAAATACAAATCTTCGCGAAAGCGACCTTTTTCGATTTCAGCGAGGAGATCTTTGTTGGTTGCCGAGATGATGCGGACATTGAATTTTTGCGGGGTTGTGCCGCCAACGCGGAAAAATTCATTTTCCTGCAAAACGCGCAGCAACTTGGCCTGAGTCTCCAAAGCCATATCTCCCACCTCATCCAACAACAGGGTGCCGCCTTCGGCCTGTTCAAAAAGGCCCGGCTTGCGCCGATAGGCGCCGGTGAACGCCCCTTTCTCGTAGCCGAACAGCTCACTTTCGATCAATTCCTTGGGAATGGCCGCGCAATTCAACTGCACAAACGGTCGCTGGCGACGATTGCTGTTCTGATGAATCTCGCGCGCCACCAATTCCTTTCCGGTACCGTTTTCTCCAAATATAAGAATGCGACCCTCACTGGGCGCTGCACGTTGAATGAGCCTACGAACCTCTTGCATCGGCGCCGAATCGCCGATCAAGCGATAGTCAAGGTCCACTAACTCCTTCAGCTTGTTCACCTCTGCGGATATGCGGGTTTGTTCCACAAGCTTCCGTAGTTCCAAGACCACTTTTTCAGGATTCAACGGCTTTTCTAAAAAGTCGTAAGCGCCTAACTTGGTGGCGCGAACCGCCACCGATATGTCAGCCTGACCGGAGACGATGAATACTTTCAACTGCGGCTGAAGTGAGATCATGCGTTCCAATGCGACCAGTCCACCCATGCCGGGCATCATCACGTCCAGAAAAGCAACTTCATATTGATCTTCTTGCAGGGCCAACAAAGCTTCTTCACCGGAAGCTCCTGTGCGAACTGTGTTGCCTTCCTGCTCCAATATCCATTTGAGCGAGTCGCAAATGTTTCGATCATCATCGATAACGAGAATTCGCATGGATTGTCAAGTGTTACTGAACATTTTCAACAAGCGTAGTCTCTGCCAAGCGGAGGATCCTTTGCGCCGCGTGCCGCGTCGTTTTCAGGTGCACCACTGCTTGGCTGTCTTGATAGGTCACGCCTTTTACTTCTGCCAATTCGTACAGTCGGGCGAGTGTTTCGGTGTTTGCAATGGGGAGAACGACCTGCAATGATAGCGACGACTCCTCGACGAATTGCCGAATTTTCTCCCTTAACTCGTTCAAGAAGATGCCGCGCCGCGCGGACAAGAATACGCACGGTTGCTCGGTCTCCTTTAGCTTGCCTATTATAGAAATGTCCGCGAGAAGGTCGATCTTGTTAAAAACTTTCAGAACGGGTTTGTCATGCAGCTTGAGCTCTTCAAGCACTTTCTCCACCGTCTCCACCTGTTCCAGGTAATTGGGATGACTGAGGTCGACGACGTGCAAAAGCATGTCGGCATCGGCGGCTTCTTCCAGCGTGCTTTTGAAAGAGGCGATCAGATGATGCGGCAGCTTCCTAATGAATCCGACCGTGTCGATGAGCAGCACCCGCTGGTGGTCGGAAAGCTCCATAGCGCGAATGGTGGCGTCAAGCGTGGCAAATAGCCGGTCTTCAGCGTTGACGTTTGCATCAGTCAGGGCGTTGAGCAGCGTGGATTTGCCGACGTTGGTGTAACCCACCAGTGCGGCTTTGAACACCTCCTGGCGCTGCTTGCGCCGGATATGACGCTGGCTGGCAATTTTCTCAAGCTCTTTTTCCAGCAATCCGATGCGCTTGCGAATCAGACGGCGATCGACTTCCAATTGCGTTTCACCAGGACCCCGAACGCCAATGCCGCCGACCTGCCGGGACAAGTGCGTCCACTGCCGAGTGAGTCGAGGCAACAAGTAGCGAAGCTGCGCCAATTCAACCTGGGTTCTTGCTTCGCGGGTGCGGGCGTGTTTGGCGAAAATATCCAGAATGAGACCGCTGCGGTCGATGATTTTGACCCCGCAGAGTTCTTCCATGTTTTTGGCTTGAGCAGGGGAGAGGTCATCGTCAAAAATGATCAAGTCAGCATCGAGATACTTGGCAACTTGAGCGAGTTCCTGAGCTTTGCCGCGACCGATAAAAAACGCCGGATCGATCCGATCCCGCTCCTGCACGACGCGTTCCAAAATCTCCGCCCCCGCAGTGTCCGCCAACAGTTCCAGCTCATCCAGATAGTCCTCCGCGGCCCAGCGGCTTTGGCCGTTGCGCAGCAAGCCAACGATAATGGCTCTTTCTTTGGTATCTGTTTCGGTTCTTATCAACAAGACCTCTTAAGAGTACATCTCAAATCGCCCAACAAAAGTTATCCCACCTTGGAAGCATGAGCGGCGACTTCCTCTTCTCCTTTTTCCCGATACAGCAGCATTTCAACAATTAAAAGGATGAGCGCGGCGACGGCAAAGTATTTCCACAATTCTTTGCCAAAGCGCTGGCTGTATATGGTATTCTGCAGGTTCCCGGTGCGTTCCAGCAGGTTCACAGAGTATTTCTCTTGCAACTCTGATTCAGACAGCATGGTCAGGTCGGACTCTTTGGCGTCCACATTCACTGCCCATTGGGCGAGGTGCTGACCGTCCGCCAGCAGTCGGAAAACTCCGGGAACATCGGTGTTCGTGTAGAAGACCCAACTGCCGCTACCGGTCACCGCTGGCTGAAGCCGATCCGATTTTTCGCCCGGTCGGCTCATCTCCAGAGATTTGCCTAACGCTTCCGCCGGCAGCCGGAAGCGCAGCTCTTGACCGATCAGGTGTTCTTCTACGACGTTTTTGCTTTGCGTGGCCAGATAGCCGACGCAGCGTGAGATGAGCGGCGCAAAAATAGTGCGATGCGCAAGGTCGGTTAACTGCCCACCAAATCCGGTGGTCATGACGAGCACTACGCCTTGTCCGCGCTTGGCCTCGAAAAGGAAGGGAGAGCCGTCCATGTATTCGATGATCTTGTCGACATCGCTGCGCTCCTGCGTTTTGATGGCAAAGCGAAATTGCGGCGATGCAAAACTGCTCTGGGCGGACTCAAAAATGCCGGCAAAAATAGGATGCGTCAGATCCTTTTTGCCCAGGCCGAATGAGGGGCTGTTTTCGCTCATCGAGCCCATCGCCTCCAAGAATTTGGGCAATCCCAAAAGGCGATTAAAGTTTTCATTGTAGGCTCGCAAATCTACGTCTTTGCCCAAAGCTAAAAAAATGCCGCCGCCGGCTTGGACATAGCTTTGTAACTTTTCAGTAACGGCGGCATCGAGAGCGGGTACATTGGACAGCACCACCGCATCGAACGGCTCAAGCGCCATATAGCGCAATTTTTCTACACTGAGCCTTTCGATTTGATAATTCGTCTGTCCGGTAGAACCTAATCCCAAGGCCAATTCCGGATATGAAGTGTCCAACGACGCCAAACCGACCAGGGCGAGCCTGATTTGCTCGGGTACAATAAATGCAAAATAGCGTCGATTATCTTCGATGATGTCATCATCTTCTAGCAAAACATAGCCGGACATGAATCCGGTTTTTTCCAACATGAACTTAAAGCTCACACTGACGGAAGCACCGGCTTCGAGGTTGACGACCGTTTGCGCCACTCGCGCATTGTTCAGGAACAGTTGCGCCAGCTTGTTCCTCGCCGGCAGGTTGCCGCGATTGCTTATTACCGCTCGCACCTCGGCTATTTTGCCTCGCTCCAGAATTGACGTGGCGAATTTGATTTCTTCTACGCACAGATTGGCGACCTGGGGCGCGGAGACCGGCAGCGCAAAAGCTCTTATCTGCTCGTCCATCGAACTGAGGGAATCCTGAGCAAAGGCTACAGCTTGCAGATCGGAAATAAGATAGATTTCCTTGTTGATGTTAAGGGATCGTCGCAAGCGAGTGCGCGCACAGGTGAGCGCGGCAGTTAGGCTGGTGGCGTGATAGTCCAAATTCGTACGCTCGATCTCTTGCCGCAAAGCAGCCAAGTCGTGAAAGGCGCGTTGAGATAATTGCCCGGAGGTATCGGTCGAAGTCAGGAGATAGACCTCGTCGCCCGGGCGCATGGCTTGGACCAGCTCAACGGCCTTTTGCTGGGCCGTCTGAAAGAGCATCTCCCCCTCCGACACGGTGCTCATGCTATAAGAATTGTCCAGCACGATCACCGCGCTGGTCTTGGCGGTGGAATTGTTTCCCAGCATGCTGCGCAAGGTCGGTCGGGCAAAGGCCAGCACCAAAAGCAGAATGATGAGCGTTCGTAGGATGAGTAACAGGATTTGCCGGAGCTTGACATGGCGGATTTTCTGCTGTTGCAGCTCTTTGAGAAATCGCAGGCTGCTAAAAAGGATGGTCTTGGATTTCGCCCTGGTGAACAGGTGAATAAGGAGAGGCAAAGCGGTCGCCGCAAGCCCAAAGAGAATTGCCGAGTTTAAGAAATTCAAATCGGTCTGCTTTAGCTAAACTTGTTTGGGTTCATAACCTGCTGGATTCAGTAAGCGTCCAACAATCTACCGGCTAAAACGCGATAATGCCTGTTTTGTTTCTCGTCTTTGTGGAGCGAGCCGAATTTGCATGAGCTGATACGGGCTAAACCGGGAACATGGCGTCTTCGATGAGGTCGCACCAGATATGGATGATGGTAATATGGCCCTCCTGAATCCGCTGTGACACATCGGAGGGTATTATGATAGCGTGATCTGCTGCCGCCGCCAGCGTGCCGCCATCTTTGCCAAGAAGAGCCACTGTATGCAGGCCTTTGCTTTTTGCTGCTTGCATGGCCTGCAGGACATTGCTGGAATTGCCGGAGGTGCTGAGACCTATGAGCACGTCGCCGCGGCTGCCCAACGCTTCCACTTGCTTGCGAAAAATTACATCGAAAGAAAAGTCGTTCGCGACGGCGGTTAGAATGGAGGAATCGGTCGTCAGGGCGATGGCCGGCAATGCAGCGCGGTTCCGTTTCAGACGGCCGATCATTTCGGCAGCAAAGTGCTGTGAGTCCGCGGCGCTGCCGCCGTTGCCACAGATCAATAGCTTGCCGCCATTCTTGAAGCAGTCGATCATTAGCTCAGCGGTATCCAATATGGTTTGAGCATACTTCTCTCGAATCTCCTCCTTGATGCGCGCGCTTTCACGCAATTGATTCTCGATGTTCTGTAGCATTGGATTCACTCAAGATCTCCTCGTAGGGGTCCAGCTTTCGGGCCACTTGAGAACGCCGGGGCCTGTCGTTCGACCGAAAGGAGGAATCTCTTGATCCTATGATCGTACAGATTCCTCATTCCGGTTCGTTCCGTTCGGAGTGACAAAAAAGGACCTAATAACATCTTCTGATTGCGAATTGACTAACCGTCATGTTTTGATTTTTCGCAAGAACAAGCTCATTCGTTGCCGGAGCGATAGCTTTCCGATGGGACTCACCGGCTTGGGTTCGGCGATTTCCACGTCTTCTCCCTTCAGCACCCGGCGCGGATTCTCACGAAAAAAAAGCTCAGCGGGCTTGACGCCCCACGTTTCCTTAACAAACTCGTAAGCTTGTCGCAGTTTCAAAGGCCGGGAATTCAGATCATGGGCGTCAGAGCTAACAATATGGACCATGTCAGCTTCGATAAGCTGCATGGCCACGGCCTTCACAGTTTGACCGAACACGCCAAGCAGACTGCCGGCATTGAGCTGCAGCAGAGCGCCGCGCCGTACCAAGTCCGCCGCAGAATCGGGATTCTTCAGGATGCCCATGTTGCGCTCCGGATGCGCAATGATCGGAACTTTGTTGTCCATCATCATATCAAAAAAGCGTTGCGCGGCAAACTCGGGAATGCCGCTCATGGGGAATTCAACTAAGAAATAACGACCGTTCCGTCCCAATGTTGCAATAGGTGCGTCCAGCTCCAAGTCCGGTTGGATGTATAGTTCGGAGCCTAAATGCAGCTTGATGCGGATATCGGCTTGGCTTGTCCGAGCTTTCAACTGTTCAAAGAGATCAAAAGCCTCTTGTTGCCTCCCAAAATCGTTCTTGGAGAGAATGTGCGGTGTGCAAACCGCTTCCGCAATTCCGTCCGCTGCGCCTTGGCGCAACATTTCCAGGGACACATCCCAACTCTCAGCGCCGTCATCAAACCCTGGCAGCAAGTGGGAATGAAGATCTATGAACGACATAGACGAGCTTTCCATCAGGCTTTGGCAGCTCCGCGGTAATGAACGGCATCGGCAAAGGCTTTCACCAAGCTGGCATCACGCTTCCGTTCCAAGACATTGCCGGTGACGACAAAGCTTGCCCCGGCCTCCACTTTTCTCCTTGCCTCATCAGGCGAACAGATGCCGCCGCCGACAATCATCGGAATGGTTATGTAATCGTGCAAGGCACGAATGAGCAGTTCCGGTACGGAGTATTTGGCGCCGCTGCCGGCCTCCAAGTAGACCAATTTCATCCCCAAATACTCTGCCGCCAGCGCATGGGCCATGGCAATGTCCGGTTTTTCCCGCGGGATGGGCCTGGTATCGCTCAGGAATTGTGCCGAGGTAATGTTACCGGACTCGATGAACATGTACGCGGTGGAAATAGCTTCCAGACCCATGGATTTGATAATGGGGGCGGCCATCACTTGGTCTCCAATCAGGTTGTTGGCGTTACGACCGCTCACCAACGACAAGAACAAGATGGCGTCTGCATACGGCGAAATTTGCCGGGTGCCGCCGGGAAAAATGATGGTGGGGATATCGCACTCTGCTTTGATCCCCCGAATGAGCTCATCAAAAATGTGCGAAAAAAGCAAGCTGCCGCCAACTAATAGTGCATCTACATCCGCCTTGGCGCAGATTTTAGCAAGACCGATAGCTTCTTGAATCCCCTGCTTATCCGGGTCGATGAGGACCAGATAACCAGCTCCGCGAGTCTGTTTGGTATGGAGAAGCTTATCAAAGACCTTCACTTGATCGTTTAGTCCTTTCGGTTTTCGTACGTGCGTGCAGACTATTGCAATCGTCTACGGACTATCTCTTCGACCTTTGACAAGGCGAATTCCAATTTGTCGATTTGCTTGGCGCCCGCAAGGGCCAGATGCGGGCTGCCTCCGCCACTACCACCGGCGAGGGCTGCCACTTCTTTTACAATATCACCTGCTTTTAATTTCTTGCTATCAATCAAATCCTTGGTCACGATGCATACAAAGCTCGCTTTCTCCCCCATCACTGCTCCCAGCACCCCGATGCCGGAGCCAACGCTGTCGCGCAGCAGATCGGCGGAATGTTTAAGATCATCCACATCTATTGCCTGAATCCGGGCAGAGAGGATGCGAATGCCATCGACGTTCTTTGCTTCCTTGACAAGCTCCTCGATGACCTTTTTTGCGCTCGATTGGCGGAGGCGTCGAAGCTCGCTCTCGGCACGCCTGCGCTCTTCCAGCAGGCTTTCCAAACGGGCGCCAATCTCTTCGGTCTTGCAGTTGAGAATTTCGGATGTCGATTCAAGAATTTCCCGCCTGGGCTGCAAATACTCGAGTGTCTTCAAACCGGTAAGCGATTCAATTCTACGAATGCCGGCAGCCACGGACGTTTCAGCGGTGATGATGAACGGCCCGATTTCACCGGTGGCGCGCACGTGCGTACCGCCGCATAACTCGCGGGAGTAGTCTTCCACCTCCACCATGCGAACCTGGTCGCCGTACTTTTCGCCGAACAGGGCCATGGCGCCCAGCTCAGCGGCTTTGGCAAACGGCAGAATTTGCCAGCTCACGGGACGGTTTTCCAAGATTTTTTCATTCACCATGGTTTCGATTTGCCGCAGCTCATGCTTGGAGAGTTTCTCAAAATGAGTAAAGTCAAACCGCATGTAGTCGGGATGAACCAAGGAGCCGGCTTGATGCACGTGCTCACCCAAAACGGTGCGCAAGGCTTGGTGCAGCAGATGGGTGACGGTGTGGTTGCGTTCCGTCGAGCGGCGTTTTGAACGATCGATGGCGGCCGTAACCCTATCGCCGCGTTTGGGCGGCTTGCCGGAAGCGAATTTGCCAAAATGAACAATGTGCTCGCCCACATAACGAGTGTCTTCGACGATGAATTCGAATGAGCTGTTTTTGATCACGCCGGTGTCGCCAACCTGCCCGCCGGACTCGGCGTAGAACGGAGTTCTTTTCAAAACCAGCCGGCCCTCTTCATAATGCAAAACTTGGCTTTCTTCCTCGTCCAAAGTATAGCCGACGAACTCGGAACCATGCTCCGATCCAGGGGCGATCTCCAGTGTGTGATAGCTCACGTCCCGGGCTTTGCTGGAGCGCTCACGCTGGATTTCCATTTCTTGATGGAATACCTGCTCGTCCACGGTCAGATTCTTTTCCCGCGCCATGAGCTGCGTCAAGTCCAATGGAAAGCCGTAGGTGTCATGCAAAACGAAGGCATCTTTGCCGGGAAAAACGGTTGCCCCGGCCGCAAGCACCTTTTGCGCTTTCTCTTCGAATATGTCAATGCCGCGATCCAGCGTGCGGCCAAAGCTTTCCTCTTCGGCGTGCAGGACGCGGGCGATGTACTGGTGACGAATCTTTAGCTCCGGGTATGCATCGCCCATCGAGTCCACCAACGGCGCAACTAATTTGTAGATGAAGGGCTCGTGCATTCCCAAGACACGGCCAAAGCGTGCGGCGCGGCGGAGAATGCGGCGCAAGACATAACCGCGTCCTTCATTGCCGGGAATGGCGCCATCGGCAATGGCAAAGGAAAGGGCGCGAATGTGGTCGCATAGAACACGAAAGGCTACGCCGATTTCGCCTTCGCCATATTCTTGGCCGGTTATTTCGGCAATGTCGCGCATGATGGGACTGAACAAATCTATGTCATAGTTGGAAGTTTTGTTTTGCAAAACCGCCACGATGCGCTCAAAGCCGGCGCCGGTATCCACGTGCTTGGCGGGAAGGAGGTGCAGCTTGCTGTTTTCGTCGCGATTGTACTGAATAAAGACCAAATTCCATAACTCGATAAAGCGGGCGCAGCCGCCATTCACTTTGCAAACATGATTTGAGTCTTTGCTGTCACAATAACCGGGGCCGCGGTCGATGTGAATCTCCGAGCAAGGGCCGCACGGGCCGGTTTCGCCCATTTCCCAAAAGTTGTCTTTTTTGCTAAAACGCAAAATGTGCGCAGGATTGATGTCCGTTCGATTGCGCCATTCTTGAGCGGCCTCGTCATCTGCCGGCACGCCGTCTTTCTCATCGCCCATAAAAACCGTGGCCCACAAGCGGTCTTTGGGCAGCTTCCACACTTCGGTGAGTAACTCCCACGCCCACTCGATTGCCTCGGCCTTGAAATAGTCGCCGAAAGACCAGTTGCCCAACATTTCGAAGAAAGTGTGATGGTAAGTGTCCCGCCCCACTTCCTCCAGATCGTTATGTTTTCCAGACACGCGGATGCATTTTTGTGAATCGGCGATGCGCAGATGTTGGCGCTTGCGGATGCCGAGAAAAATATCCTTGAACTGATTCATTCCTGCGTTGGTGAACAGCAGCGTCGGATCATCCTGCGGCACCACCGGCGCGCTGGCGACGATGTGATGCTCTTTGCTTTTGAAAAAGTCTAAAAAGGATTGTCGAATTTCGTTAGAGGTCATTTCACTCGAAAGTTGATTATCACAAGATGGGGTGGATTGGTCTAAGACACTTCTTCATAATGTGCCGATGGCCATCACAAGCACATGGTCCTCATTCATCTTCCTGTTTCATGAACGAAGCGTGAAGGCGCGCGAGCAAATCATCCGAGCATTTGGGCCTCACCTCGCCAGCGTGAAAAGCGCTGATTGCTTCTGGAGTATCCGCCGCAATTTCTTCGCGTCGTATTTCGATCTGTCGTTTCTGCAATATGTCAATTAGCATATCCTGCTCACTCAGCGATAGCTGCGTTGCAGCATCGAGCGCTTGGTCGAGAGTCATCATTATTTTTGCGCTCCTAATGAATTTTGACGGCAACTTCTATGAAGTACATTTCGATGATTAGGCCATCAAATCGGCTGATTTCAGGCATGGATCATCTCTTTTTTCAAGTTCGGAAATATTTGTTCAGGAGATTTGCCGGTAATCCGCAAACACATAGACTCAGGGCAAATGTCAATTTTGTCGGACCAAAAAATTTCGCCGGAGTCGCCGATGTGTACTTTCCGAAAATTGTGGTAGTCGTTCCAAAGCGAAAACACACCCTTCCCTGCGAGGTGGGAAAGATCAACTTCCCCTTCAATCCCGTCGGAAAACTTTCCACAATTTATGGTCCCTGAGGGCCTTGACTGCCATTGGCCTAAACATGGTGCCTCGATCTGATACTGCAGTAATTCCTTCCTATACAAATTCGGCCACGGCGACCGTTCGTTTGCTAGCAAAGCTACTACGATGAAGCTTGATTCGCTCGATCTCGTGCAGAGTGTCGGAAGTGAAATAATTTTCACCACAATTTGGACAACTGATCATAGGTACATTTTCAATAACCAATAGGTCCTCACCCTTGCCGTAAGTTTCCGTGATTTTGCGGACCCGCGCGCCTTCCTTGCCGCATATATCACATACCATAATTCTGCCTGTGTTTCTATGGCTCATAGACCGTTATTATGACAAACTTTCCAGTAGGACTCAACTTACCGACTAATTCAATCTCTCTATCGCCAAAGGTGTTACCTCTAATGCGATATTTCCATTCGGCGGTTTGACTGTCCTTTTGACGGTTGAGTATGACGCCCGTCAGTACTCCTCGTTCAACATCATATATGGAATAACCGTCATCGTTCATTTCTTTTCTTGCGTGAAGAGTCACTACATATTCGCTTCTGCGAACTTTCAATCGCATTCGCGTTAGGATCCGACTGAACATCGCCATCCTTCAGTTTGGCAGCTTGAAATGTCAGCAGCTTTTAGGATTCCGATTGCAGAGATTCTAAATGACGGACAAAACTCAAGGATTTGCTGGCAATTGTCTAGACACTCACACCCTCTCCAGCGCCTGCTGCAAGTCCGCCAACAAATCGTCAATATCTTCTATTCCGACCGACAAACGGATCAGACCATCGCTTACGCCGATGGCCTCTCGCTCCTCTGGGGAGAGAGCCACGTGCGAGGTGGAAGCCGGATGGGTGATGATGGTATCGATCTCGCCCAAACTGGCGGTAAAGTTACAAATCTGCACGGAATTTATCAATCCTTTCCCTGCTGCCAATCCACCTTTTACCTCAAAGGCAAGCATCCCGCCAAAGCCTTTGAGCTGTTTCTTCGCCAGCTCATGCTGGGGATGGTTCGGCAGGCCAGGATAGAAGACCTGATTGACCTTTTTGTGCCGGCTGAGAAAATTGGCAATCGTCAATGCGTTGCTGCTATGTCGTTCCAGCCTGACGCCCAGGGTCTTGATGCCCCGCAACGCGAGCCAGGCGTTGAACGGACTCATGCTGCCGCCATACAGCTTGATCGTCTGGCTGATTTGTTTAACGATCTCGTTGGTGCTGACGACCACTCCGCCGATCAAATCTCCGTGACCGCTCAGGTACTTTGTGGCGCTGTGAAGGACCACGTGCGCGCCCAGCTTTAGCGGCTGCATGATCGGCGGGGGAGTGAAGGTATTATCCACCACCAAGAGCAGTCCTCGTCGCCGCGCAAGCTTGCCTAAGCATTCGATGTCCGCTACCGAAAGGTTTGAATTCGCCACCACCTCCGTGTAGAGGATCTTGCTTTTGGGCGTAATGGCTGCCTCAACCGCGGTTTGGTCATTGACATCCACAAAATTTGTTTGGATTCCCAGCGCGCTCAAGTGATCGCGCAATAGGGCCCGCGTTCCACCATAGATGGCAGCGGAAGAGATGATGTGATCGCCCGGCTTGACGAGCGCCAAAAAGGTGCTGCTGATGGCAGCCATGCCGGAAGCTGCTACGGTCGCCGCTTCGCCTTCTTCGATCAATGCGACGACTTGGCTCAGCAAGTCCGTCGTCGGATTACTTTCGCGGGTGTAAATATAGCCGGGCTTCTCCTTTTTAAAGACGGAAAGGCCTTCGTCCGCATCGGCGTACTCATAGTTCACCGTCTGAAAAATGGGTGGTATGTGCGAACGAACGTGGCTGAAATCCACGTGCGAAATGGCTGCGATGGCTCGTGTGCCAACGCCGAATTGGGTGATGTCCTTACTTGACAAACTACGACCTGTTGATTGAATCTCAACGCTCCTTTGAGCATTTTCTATCAGAAAGAGGTGAGGGACCTTACTCGCAGGGCAGCAGGATGATGGAACGAAGCTCGCCGAGGAGCTGATCTTCACCGGATCGGGGAGAAGATGGTTTTTTCACAACTCATCCCAATTTTCCAAAATCTCGGTGACAATATTCCAGTCAAAGCCTCGACGCAACAGAAAATCCGACACGCGCTGTTTGGCTTTCCGCAGCTCGAGGTCGCCAAAGGATTTCTTGCGCTTCGTCGCCAACGCACGCGCCAATTCGCTTTCACTGCTGGCAGCAAAGGCCACCGTGATGGCTTTTTCTATTTCTTCTTCGGGAATGCCTTTCTGTTTTAGCTCTCGCCGAAGGAGATACTCTCCGACCGGGCGGGTGGATAATCTCGATCGGGCATAGAGGATAGCAAATTCCGCATCATCGAGCAATTTTAGCCGAACCAATTCTGCGATGGTCCAGTCCGTTATTGCTTGCGAGTACTTGGCTAAGCGAAGGCGATCGGCTATTTCCTTCGTGCTGCGGGCGCGGACGGCCAAAAGCCGCATGGCTTTGTCTTTGGCCTGGCGGCGTTCCTCCAAGTGCAGAATCTCCTGAATGCGCTCATCAGAAAGCACATCGCCCTTGGCGATGGCCGATTCCAAAAGCACGTCTTGGGAAAGCCCAAAGGCGAATTCACCATCCAAAAAAATGGAGAATCGGTCTTTGCGTTTTGCCTGCGTCTCAATCGAGGTAATCTTGCGCAGTCCGGACATGCGCTAAAGTCCTGCTCGTTAATTTGTCTTAGAAAAATCTATCTGCCGCGTTCTGCATGTCGCATTATTCAATGCGCCCTTGGAAGAATTAGCGGCGAAATATCCATAGCCCGTGTCGTACCAAACATCCGGAACACTGGGTTAGTGCTTTCTAAACAAAATTCAGTTAGCCGCCTGCAGCCTCTGACTTGGCCTTGGCTTTCTCGTTCGGGGCAGGAGCGGTAGAGGGTATCAGACCCAGCATCTCCCGCAATTTCTTTTCTATGGCGTTGGCCAATTCCGGATTCTGTTGCAAATAGCGTTTGACGTTTTCGCGTCCCTGTCCCAAACGCTCTTCGCCATAGGAGAACCAAGTTCCGCTCTTGTCGATGATTTTGGCATTGACAGCCAGATCCAGGAGGTCGCCTAATTTGGAGATACCTTCACCGTAGATAATATCGAATTCTGCCTCTCGGAAAGGAGGCGCCACCTTGTTCTTCACCACCTTGACCTTGGTGCGGTTGCCGACAACGTTTTCCCCTTCCTTGATGGAGGCGGTGCGGCGGATATCCAAGCGGACCGAGGCATAGAACTTGAGGGCGCGGCCTCCCGTGGTCGTCTCCGGACTGCCAAACATCACGCCGATCTTTTCACGAATCTGGTTGATAAAAATGACCGATGTACGCGACTTGCTGATCGCAGCCGTCAGCTTGCGCATCGCTTGGGACATGAGCCGTGCCTGCAACCCCATCTGCGCGTCACCCATCTCCCCTTCGATTTCGGCGCGCGGCACCAGGGCGGCCACCGAGTCGATGACGACCACATCCAAAGCGCCGCTGCGCACCAGGGTTTCGGTAATCTCCAAGGCCTGTTCCCCAGTGTCCGGTTGGGAAATGAGCAAATTATCGATGTCCACACCCAAGAGCTTTGCATAACTGGCATCCATGGCGTGCTCCGCGTCGATGAAAGCCGCTAATCCGCCCTTCTTTTGCGCCTCGGCGACAACATGGAGAGCCAGCGTCGTTTTTCCCGAAGACTCGGGACCGAAGATTTCCACCACTCGACCGCGGGGAATGCCGCCCACTCCCAGAGCCGCGTCCAGAGAGATGGAGCCGGTCGAGATGACATCCATAGCGACCGCTTTGTTGTCGCCCATCCACATGATGGAACCCTTGCCGAACTGGCGATCGATTTGCGCCATCGCCAGGTCTAATGCTTTCTTCTTTTCGTCTTTTTCGTCTGCCATGTTCTCTCCCTAAACTTTTAGCCCTGCAAGGGAATTCTTTGCAGCGGTGTGTAAACAGCGCCGGAAGGCTGCAATTGGCTTTGCATGACTGTGATCTCGTTGGTGATGAATTCGCCGAATTGTGGGGTCTCTTGCTGCAATTGGGTCGATATTCTGCCGATCTTTTCGGTTGATTTGACCCGACCGAGGGTAAGGTGCGCGGAGAAAGCTCGCTTCTCCTTGGCAAAACCCAGCTTCGCCAGCTCGGTCTCGATGCGGGTCTGCAATTCCGTCAAGGTACCGGTCGGCTCTTTCACGCCGACCCAGTAAACTCTCGGCCGCCGGAAATCCGGAAAGGCTCCGGTGCCATCGACTTGAAGGCTAAAGGGCGCGCACGCTTGAGCCGCGATTCTTACGGATTCAGCAATGGACGCGACTTGTGTCTCCTCCACGTCGCCCAGAAATTTGAGGGTTAAATGGATTCCTTCGGGGCGCGACCAACTAACGCCGCTGCCCAAGTCCCTGAGTCGCTCTTGTAGCGCACGAAGCTCCTGAAGAATTGGGTGCGGGAGCTCGATGCAAATGAATGTTCTAATTTTTGCCATGCCTGATTTCGATGCCCAAGAGTCTTTTCCTCAGCAAGTTCAACGCCGAATAGGCGAAGCGCTCCTTGTTGGTGAGTCGGTCGTCGGTAAATTGATGCCGCTCCCAAACCGTCTCCGCCTCGTCGGCAACGGCGACATAGACCAAGCCGACGGGCTTTTGCGCGGTGCCGCCGGTGGGGCCGGCTATCCCGGTTGTGGATATTCCGAAATCCGTGTGCGCCATCCGGCGCACTCCTTCCGCCATGGCGCAGGCGACCTCGGCGCTGACGGCGCCCTGCTTTTCGATCAGCTCGATGGAAACGGCTAACAGTTCCATCTTGGCGGTATTGCTATAGCTGATGACCGCGCGGTCAAGGTAATTCGAGCTGCCGGAAATGTTCGTCAGCTTGTGTGCGATCAAGCCGCCGGTGCAAGACTCTGCGATCGCGACGGTTCTCTTTTCGGCGATAAGAGTTTTGGCGATTGCTTCCTCGAGGGGAATGTCTTCGGCGGCAAAAATGTACTCGTTTGCCTTTGCGCGGATTAAGAGCTCGGCTTGGTCCAACGCAGCTCTTACCGACATAGCGTCTTTGCCCGCAGCCGTCAGCCGGATGCGGATGCCTCCCGGACTCGGCAGAAAGGCCACCTTGGCGAATTTTTCGATAGCCGCAATGTCGCCTAATTTCTCGGCAAGAGAGCTCTCAGCGATGCCGATCGTGCAAAGAACTCGGGTGGCGATGCGGTGATTGCCCACCAACTCTTGTATCTCGGGCAAAATAGCCCGCTGCATCATGGATTTCATCTCAAAGGGCACACCGGGCATGACATACAGGAGCTTGCCGTTTTGCCTGAACCGCAATCCGGGCGCGGTTCCGCGATCGTTGAATATCACCTCGGCTTGGTCGGGAATCAGCGCCTGCGCCTCATTCACCTTGGACATCGGTATACCGCGATGGTGGAAAAGAGCCTTAATGTGCTCCAATGTGCTGTTATCCAGAACCAGCTCGGAGTCAAAATACTGACACAGAACCTTTTTGGTCACATCATCGTGCGTGGGGCCGAGGCCGCCGGTGAGCAGCACGATGTCGGCGCGGTTTTGTGCAATACGAAGTGCCTCCGAGATACGGTCTTCCTGATCGCCCACGGTGGTGATCCAATCGGCCTGAATTCCGGCCTCAAGCAACTGCGCGCCAATCCAAGAGGCATTGGTGTTAATGACTTGGCCGATGAGCAGCTCATCGCCAACGGAAATGATTTCGACTCGCATATTTATCTGCAAACGCGATGGCTCAATAGCACATCATCCAATGATCATACGGAATACCATCTGCAAAGCCAGGTTGCAATAAACCGCTGCAATCATATCATCCATCATGACGCCCCATCCGCCTGGGAGCTTTTGCGACACATTGGCCGGAAAGGGCTTGACGATATCCAAAAGGCGGAACAACAGGAACGCCGTCAGATACGCGATCCAGGTCTTTGGCAGTGCAGTGACCGAAATCAGCATGCCGATCGCTTCGTCCCAATTGATGCGTCCCGCATCATGGCCCCATTTTTCTTCGGCCTGCTGCGAAGCCCAAACGCCAAGAAAAAAACCGACGCTAGCGACAGCTAACAAACCCCACCACGGGAATTCCGGCAGCAACCATATTGCGATGATTGCAATGGCTGACCCGACTGTTCCAGGGGCAATGGGGAAATAGCCAGTGCAAAAGGTACTGGACAAGCATGTGGCAAGAACCCGGTAGCGCTCAGATTTCATGCCGCAGGTCCTGGGCGAGCGGGACAAGACGTTTTACCACACTCCGCGTCACTGTGCAGGTGGTTTCTCCTTATTACGGCATAAGGCCGGATTGAAGTATCCGACCTTATGCAGGTACAATTGCGCAAACATATTATAATAAATTAAGCGATAAAGGCAAGAGAATTATCGTGCCCGGATGATTTTCCTGAGCACCGGGGCGTCACAGGGTAATTCTTCCCTCCAATGCACGCGCCAGCGTGGCCTCATCGGCGTATTCAATGTCAGCGCCCACGGGAATGCCCCTGGCAATTCTGGTTAATTTGATATTCAAATGCTTGGTCAGCTTGGATAAATACAAAGCCGTGGCTTCGCCTTCGGTGTTTGGGTTGGTTGCCACAATGACCTCGCGAATCTGGTCGTTCAGCCGGGCCAGTAGTTCTTTTACCCGCAGCTCGTCCGGACCGATACCGTCCAGAGGGGAGAGCACGCCGCCCAACACGTGGTAGAGACCTTTGAACTGGCCGGTTTTCTCCAAAGCCACCACGTCATTGGCTTCCTCCACCACACAGATGGTATGCCGGTCTCTTTTTTCATCGGTGCAAATGCGGCAGGGATCTTCTTCGGTGATGTTGAAGCAAATGGAGCAGTGCTTCACCTTCTCCTTCAGATCCTTGAGGGCCTGCGCCAATGCATCCACCTGTTCCGCGCTTGCTTTCAAAAGATAGAACACTTGACGTTGGGCGGATTTGCGTCCCACGCCGGGTAATTTACTTAATTCCTGAATGGCCTTTTCGACGGTGTCCGAGGTATATCGCAAGTTTTTCGTCTCCTATCCGGTTGCATCATAGTCCTGGCATTTTCAGTCCGCCCAACACATTTGGCGATAGGCCGCCGGTGGCGCGGGACAGTTCTTCCTCGGCGCGTAGGCGGGCATTCTCCAACGCCTGATTGACGGCGGCCAAGACCAAATCTTCCAGCATTTCCACGTCATCCGGGTTTACAACTTCACGGTCGATCTTGACTTCTAACAATTCTTGTGCTGCGTTAGCTAAGGCGGTAACCATGCCGCCGCCGGCGCTGCCTTCCACTCTGATATTGACCAGATTATCTTGGGCCTTCATCATTTCTTGCTGCATCTTTTGCGCTTGCTTGAGAAGTCCGGCCATATTCACTTTATTCATTATCATTGTTCTCCTTCGTGGGGTCGTCGTTTAATGCCTCTTCCGTGGGATGCGTACCCGCTATCCCGTTCTTACGATATCAGATTAGCCTGCATTCAAATATCAACGTCAAAAAAAGTCGCTCACATTCTTATTTTTGATTGTCCGTTTGCGTTCTGACACTTGAATTTTTAGCTGTTTTCACCAGCAATCTCTTGGCCTTTTTTTCGCCAAAGATACGCGTTTGCCGGATGAGCCTATTTTATCAACTCCCCGTCAAATGTATCAACGATTGTTTTGACTATTTCGTTCTCCTTCACCAAAGTTTCAAAGGCTGTTTTTTTGTCGACTCGAGCCGGAACCTTGCGAATTTTGTCCAAGATTCCTTTCTCGTCCCGCAGGCACCGTATGCGCAGCCGCACTCCTAGAATTTCAAAAAGAATACGTTGCAAAATTTCGCGATTCCGCTCGATGGAGCTGATGTGGAAACCATTGTTGGCACCAAAGGTTACCTCGAGGATATTGTCCTGCAAATTCGTCGGCCATCCTTCGCTTAAGAACTGGCCTACGGCAGGCTTTCTTTTCTTTATTTCTTCAAGAATGGAGAGCCAACGATCTTCAATTTCGGTCAATGAGAGCGCCGGCATTTTGACCTCCTCTGTGCCACTGCTCGTAACGGCTGTCGTTCTTGCGGTTGCCTCGGACTGCTTGAACGATTGAAATACGCTGGGAATTTCCTGTACGTGCGCTGGCTTTTTCGGCGGTTCGCTTAGGTATGAATTGGTAGAAAGATTTATGGAATTAGGCTTTTTTTTTAACTCTTCTAATTGATCGACAAGCTGCGAGAGGTGAATGCTTTTGTTCAGCTTGATCATTTTGACGATAGCCACTTCCAAGTGCAGACGGGCGTTGGCGCTGCGGCGGATCAGGTTTTCCGTATCCGAAGCCACTTTGATGAGTCGAAGCAAATCCTCGATCTCGAAAGCATCCCGCTCAGCCAAATAGCGCTGAGCATGAATCTCCGATACGTCCAGCTCGTTGGTTTGGCCCGTGGTTTTTGCCACCAGAAAGTTGCGGAAATGCTCTGCCAAGCCGATTAGGAACTCAGTAAAGTCGTAGCCTTCGGCAAAGATCAGATTGGTCAAATCTATGCCGCCTTGCACGTCGCCGTTTTTGATCAAATCCGTGACCTTGAAGAACAAGTCCTGATCTATTATTCCCAAAAGGGTGGCGACATGATTGGCGTCGATTTTCATGCCGGCAAAGGCGATGATTTGGTCGAGAATGCTTTCGGCATCGCGCATGCTGCCGTCCGCCTTGACGGCGATGAGTCGCAGCGATTCCTCTTCGATCTCGATCTTCTCCTGCTGACAAAGCGCGCTCAACTGCTCGATGATGCTTTTGTTGGTGATGCGCTTATAATCAAAACGCTGGCAGCGGGAGAGGATGGTAGCCGGTACTTTGTGCGCTTCCGTGGTGGCGAAAATGAACAAGACGTTCGGCGGCGGTTCCTCCAAGGTTTTAAGCAGCGCGTTAAAGGCCTCGTTGGTCAACATGTGCACTTCATCGATGATGTAGATGCGGTGTTTGCCGGGATTGGGGGAATAGCGCAGGCCTTCGCGCAGATTGCGGACTTCATCGATGCCGCGGTTGGAAGCGCCGTCGATTTCAAATACATCCAAACTCCGGCTTTCATTGATTTCGATGCAGGAGGAGCATTGATTGCAGGGAGTGACGGTCGGTCCTTGCTCGCAATTCAAAGCCTTGGCCAGCAACCGCGCCACGGTGGTTTTGCCCACACCTCTCGGTCCGGAGAACAAGTAAGCGTTGGCGATTCGTTTTTGGGAAATGGCATTTTGCAGGGTTTTGGTGACGTGCTGCTGCCCCACAACGTCTTCGAAAAACATGGGGCGGTACTTTCGGGCCAAAACTAAGTAAGACATTCGCTGCTCTGGAAGTCAATTTGATGTGTTGGAGGATATTATTAGGCTGTGCACCCTTCTTTGACCTCTCTTCTGTCGGCCGGCCGTGGCAAGCAACTCCAGCCAAGCACTCCCACGGCACATAGATGAAATGCTTACCGCTGCTATCTTCCGATCCTGACGGGGTTGGGCATGATTCTATTGCGTAGGACTTGGGCTATCCACGTTACTTGCCAAAGCAGGTGACGATAGCGAGCAGACCTCGGTAAGGGAATTCGACCCTGCTATAGCGGGTTGCAGGTTACAGGGCACCGCTGGCTCCCCGTCTAGCACAGCCTGGTGG
>DYKH01000575.1 GCA_020722685.1 Caldithrix sp.
TTCCTACGAAACCGCAAATGTGCATTTCAATTATGAAAGCCGGGCTTGCGCCTCTCACCGACCACCGCGGATTGCCGCTCCGTTCACGGAAGCATGTTTCGCTCGCGTTGGCGAGTCGGGCCTCATCGAACTCGCCGCGACTAAGACACTTCAATGAACCGTTTGACCAAATGCTCCAGTCCGTATTTCTTGATTTTGTTGTACAGCGTGCCGCGGCTAATACCCAAAGCATTGGCTGACCGGCTCACATTCCCCCGGCTCTGGCGCAGTACTCGGGAGATGATGAACTGCTCGACGTCGTCCAAGTGCATGGACTTGAGATCAAGTTGCAGGCTGTGTTCAGATGATTTGCCGTTCGCCTGGAAAACCATCAGGTCATCGAGCTTTATTTCAGGACTTTGCGAGATGACCACCGCTCGTTCGATGATGTTCCGCAATTCCCGAATGTTGCCCGGCCAGGTATGATCCATCAAAGCTTCTACCGCTTCCGGACTTATTCCCTCAATAGCTTTGCTGTTTTCGCGCGCGTAATAACTGACAAACGAACGGGCCATTTCCGGCAGGTCATCCAATCTCTCTTTGAGATTGGGAACCTTAACAATGCCACCGCATACCTTGCTCCAAAACTCCTTGGAGAACAGATTTGACTTTAGACACCGTTCCAAGCTTTCTTCTGTTGCGCTGACCAGACGAACGTTGGGAGCCAAAGTATCGTCAGCAAAGGCAGTCTCCCGTTCCCGATCCGCAAAAAAATCCGCGACCTGTTGCTGCACACTTGCGGGAATAGCGGCCACTTCATCCAAAAACAAGGTGCCGCCATGAGCCCGCGCAATGGCGCCAATGCGGACCTGCGTCATTGGCAAAGCCTTGACCTGGCCGGAGCCAAAAAGGTCAAGTCGCAATTCCTCAGCGGATTTGTTCAAGCACCTGACACGGACAAATGGCTGAAAACGCCTGAAGCTCAAAAAGTGAATGGCTCTGGCGATGTATTCTTTGCCGACTCCGTCATCTCCCGCTAAGATCAACGGCGCTTCGGTACGCGCCAAGATCCCCAAACGCTGCAATCGTTCGCGCATCAGCAGCGATTTGGCGACAATGCCGGATAGGCCGGCTTCTCGACTCCAGCCGTGCTGCCGCGCACGCAGAATATTCTGACGTAGGTCCATCTTCAGCAACCGTCGCAGAGATAAGATAATCTCCTCCGGCTCGGTAGGCTCCAAGATATAATCGTAGGCGCCTCGTTTTAAAGCTTCCATGGCAGTATTCAAATCTGCCTGCAGCACCAAAGCCATGATCGGACCTGCCCCGGTACGGCCGGAGATCAGCTCGATGATGGACAGTCCGGCCTCACCTAACGAGGCCAAGTCCACAATCGCCGCATCAATGTCAGACGCCACGCATAGTCGCTCTCCAACCTCCACCTCGTTATTGGCGTGCACCACCTGTAAACCCTCCGAGCGAAGGTAGAATGCAATGGTGTCTAACGTTTGGTTGTTAGGCGAAACGAACAAAATACTTTTGCATTCGTGCATCGTTCTCCCTTTCCCCTTTGCGTTTGCCTTGTCGGTCGTTTACGTCAAAGAATTTCCCCCAAAATCGCTTTTCCCAAGCCTTCTCTCAGCTAAGCAATTTCTCTTGGCTGATTTTCGTTTCGCTTTGTAGCCAATGAAATTGCTTCCGAGAGTTAGGTCGCCGGCAAAGTAGATCAAAACGGAACGCTTTTGCAGGTTTCCTTCCTGGAATTGTACAGAAAAAACACACGGAGTGCGGAGCAACTCTTTGTTTTCTGTCGCAATTTTTTTAAAAAGTACTCACTACCGGACACTTTCCAAAAACCACTGAACTACACGGAGCGTCACGGATT
>DYKH01000576.1 GCA_020722685.1 Caldithrix sp.
TGGACGGGCAATTAATCCATCACGGCACTGTTCAAGCCGTGGACGGCCGGTTTGCCTTAGATAACCAGATGCTGGTATTTGCCGATGAGGATGGCGAGGATAATGAAATCCACTGCGCTGAGCTGGCGATCTGGGATTATCCGCTGTCCGCTGATGAAGTAGCAGCGTTGGGCGGCTACCATCCGGTTGGAGTGCGTAGTGACAAGGAAAATGAGGGCCTCATCACAGCGTATGACCTCTCTCAGAATTATCCCAATCCCTTTAATCCGACAACGACCATCACTTACGCTGTACCCCGGTCGGGTCAGGTTAAATTGCAGGTCTTTAACCAGCTTGGCCAGCAGGTAGCGACGTTGGTTAATGAATACAAAGCGAGCGGCAGCTACAAGCTTGATTTTAGTAATAAGGATCTGCCTTCCGGTCTTTACTTCTATCGCCTGGAAACGGCCGGCTTTAGCAAAACGAAGAAGATGATATTGATGAAATAATAGTTGGCAGGTGACCGTCACCTTGAAAGTGACGGTCACATTATGCAAGATTCTAGACCTCTGGCTTATTCGTATGTGCTCTAAATAAGCTTGTTTGTGCTTTTAAAACCTTCCGCCAGATGTCGGACACGGTAGTAACCGGCAAAATCTACAAACACCATAACCTTATTACCTCATTGACATGAACAATAAGATAATAAGGTTAATAGAGGTGGGTTATCATCATTCTAGTAAGGCTATAAAGACAAAAATAAGGTTTCCAGGATATTCAACTACATAAATAATTTTTACATATTACAATGGAGAAGGATTACATGAAACATTACCACTTTAATTTAATTTTAACTCTATTGTCGTTTGCTTTCATATCGGCCACATTGGCGCAAGAGCCCGCCCGCAAAGGCTGGTGGAAGTTTGACGATCCGGCTAATTTAGTCAAAGCAGAACCAGGTTTCGGATCAGACCTGGAGTTGGTCGGCTCGCATCAAGCAGTAGCCGGACCAGAAACGGGAAATGGCGCTGTCAAAATCGGCGTGGGCAGCCATTATAAAATGATCCATGGCATTGCCGCCAATGGCGGCGGCAACTATGTCAACGAATACTCCCTGCAGGTTGATTTTAAAGTTCCGGCGCCTGGCATCTGGCATTGCTTTTTTCAGACCAGCCCAACCAACGCCAACGACGGCGATTGTTTCATCAATACTTCCGGCAATATCGGCGTGGCGGCTACGGGCTATTCCTCCTACGCAATTAAAGCCAATGAATGGTATCGTCTGATCCTTTCGGTTAAAAACGGCACACACTATCAATATTATCTGGACGGGCAGTTACTGCACAACGGCAATATTCAATCCGTGGACGGCCGGTTTGCCTTAGATAACCTGCTGCTGGTTTTTGCGGACGAAGACCGTGAGGATAATGAAATCCACTGCGCCGAGCTGGCCATCTGGGACCATCCGCTGACCGCCCAGGAAGTAAAAAATTTGGGTGGATATAATCATCAAACCGGACCGCAGATACTGACTCTCGTGCCGTATCTTCAGACGCCCACCCCGAATTCGATCTGGGTTTGCTGGCATGATACGATAGCGACCATTACGCAGGTGGAATATGGAACGACTTCGGCGCTGGGGCAGACAACCGTGGGCAGCAGTGAGTTGATCAGTACGCCCTATCGCTGGCACTCCGTGAAGTTAACCGGCTTGCTGCCCAACACCGAATATTATTATCAAGCGGTCAGCGGCAGCGGCGCCTCGGCGGTCTATTCATTCAAGACCCCTCCTGATAAAACGTATCAAGGTAAGATGCGCTTTCTTTTACTGGGCGATACCCGCACTGATACCACGATGCACGCCACCGTTATCAGAGCAGCC
>DYKH01000577.1 GCA_020722685.1 Caldithrix sp.
TCTTATGGTCTGGGCAGGGAACACCGCGTTGTTGAACTCGAAGTCGAAGGTCTCGAAAGTCATGCGGTTTGAGACGCCGGCAACTTTGAGCCGCTTTTGGAAAGAGTTGGACTCGCGGCTTGCCAATTCGTCCTGCACGAGGAGTTGGGTGAACTCGAGATACCCGAGTTTATTCTCCTGTACCTGGCGTGTGCGCGTGTCCAGGTTGTCCGCCCCATGGCTTTGCCACGGTCCGAAACCGCAAACGGCACAAGATTCAGTGCAGCAGGGACTTCAAACAGGGCGCGAAGCCTGCGGGGGATAAAGACACACTGGGTTTCAGTCTGGCGAATGATGTTCTCAAAACCAGAGTGGTGCTTGTTGTGCTCGAGGATCGCCAGACACCCTTGGGCTCGGCGAATTCCCAGGTTTCCCTGCTCGGAAAGCATTGCCCTGACATACCGGCCTGCCTGCGGCGCGATATCGTTCGCCTTGGCGGCAAGAAAAGCACTATAGGAACCAGATACAAAGGGCTGTGCCCATGGTGGGAAGTCCTCGGGAAGATAATTTCTACGCATGGTCGATACAGGAAAATGGCGAATAACACGGTGCTCATAGTAGATCGTCACCAGCGTGGGTGTGGATCGTACCTCAATATGTTTCCCAATATAGGCTGCCGGAAGTCCATAATATTTCCCATGTACTTGAATAAATTGATCAGGATGGACGGTCGCGGTCGTCCATGACGCCGGGACAAAGGGTACGTCTGGCAAAGGCCGAAGCACGGACTTTTCAAACTGTTCAAAAGCATCCATAGGAGCGATGCCCGTCGTTCCATTTGAAGGTTTCGTAGCTGGTTTTCCCGGAAAGCTCATGGCGTCGCTGGATGACCTCCCAGGCTGTCTTTGCCTTCATTCCCTGCCGGTGTTCATTCTTTTTCCCCGCGACAAGATCCTTGATTTCCTCAGCGTAGGGGACAAGGCACTCAAACGCCAGCTGCGGCTTTCGATTGGCAGGCAAGATCGTCGAGAGAATGGCAAGGGTCGCCGCGAAATCCAAATAGGTAGGGAATGAAAGCTTTTCGAGGCAATTGACGTAATGAATGAAGGTCTTTTTGTCCAAGCCAGGACAACAGTAATAGCACGATACGAATCGCCAGCTTTGTAATGTACGAGAATTTGATACAGCAGTTCTTCGATCATCCTTCGGTACCCCATAATCCCTCCGTGTCCTTTCGGAACGGAGGATAGTATACCCCAAGGGAGGTGGTCCGTTTATCGTGACCCTGCTGGTCCGTTTATCGTGATCCTAGACCGCGATCTTTGGTCCAATTATCATGACCCTAGAAGACTTAAACTGGGGGAATATCGTGACCCCCGCCGCAGTCAAAACTGGATAGGTGGAACAAGGCCTGGAAATGCCCTTTTGTACCGCCTCCTCTGACCCAGATTGAGTCGTGCATGACATAGCTCGAACAATTTATTCATAATGATAATCTTACTGGGACACTCTTCAAGGCCGCCATCGACCACGTTCAGTTCGAGACGATTCACCCGTTTCTCGATGGAAATGGTCGTGTTGGACGCTTGCTCATCGCGCTCATTCTGCGTTAGGAGAATGTGGTTCGCCAGCCGTTGCTCTATCTTTTGCTCTATTTTAAGCAGCACCGCGACGAATACTATCGGCCGCTCGCGCGATTGAGGCGCTTCAAAAGCTCAATATTGTTCGTGAAATCACCGGACGCAAGCGCGACAGGGTGTTCGCCTACAATCGATATATCAACATTCTCAGCGAGGGGAGCGAATCACTTTGATGCGATAGATGCGCGCCACACTTCCGAGCACGCAATAAGCCAACTCACGCGTATGTTGTACTTGAAC
>DYKH01000147.1 GCA_020722685.1 Caldithrix sp.
TTCTATTTTACGCCAGGTGCTGCCGTCATAATGGACTAAAACTCCTTTGCTTCCTCCAAAGTATATGTCATTAGGAGAACTTCCCCAAATTTGCGAAATGCTTCCGTCTGTTTGATCCAATACTCCCATATCGTATAGATGGTATATGATCCATGACCGTCCATCTCCGCGGATGGGCACGCCGGCGGAAACCCAGATGTCGGTCGAAGACAGAGCAAAGGCCGCCTCAAGAGGGGCGACTACCCAATTTCCAAGATATTTCACAGAAACCCTTTCCAACTTCCAGTTCGTTCCGTCCCAATGGATGGCATTATAGGGCAGAGGATCAAATTGTCCTGTCGAATCCTTTAAATATATTTCCCCCACGGCCCAAATATCATCCTCCTCG
The DNA here is from genome assembly GCA_020722685.1 of Caldithrix sp. Next base: position 389 of record DYKH01000147.1, read on the forward strand.
ATAATCCACACATCTCTCAACTGAGAGGCGCTTCCATCGCCCAACACATGAACCTGCCATGAGAAATTATGGCTCGTAGTGTCCGGTGGTGGCGCAGTAGGCGGCTTGGTGGGGGCTTCTTTGGTGTTACAGTGCATCATCAAAACCGAAGTGATAAGGAGACCGGCAAAACTGCATATCCGAGATTTCGTCATATTGATGCCTGTATGCGGGTTTTCTTTTGTTAGCGGAAATGTGGCGTAATTGGCCGCTTTAAAATGAAAAAGCCTGAATACACCTCGCTCCAATATCTATTTTAGTCTTTGGAGTCAGGAGTTATTCAGGCTTTTGATGTCCTGTTTATCACTGCTGTTCCGTCGTTTTTCCACCGGCAAAAGACGAGAACAACTTCTTCGGCTCCTTCTCCCCCCTCTTGTCTCGTCGGGAAGTAAGCAAAAAAAATGAAAATGTCAAGTCATCTTTTCGCTTTTTTTTTAGGCCTTTTCTCGCCGTTTTTAGTCTGGGTCCCGGCTCATGCCGTCGCCTCGACACTATTGCCTTTCCGTGACGCATGCACCTTTGCCGGAGCACCGATGGCAATCGAATAGGGAGGAAGGTCCTTGGTAACAATCGATCCGGCGCCCACGACGCTGCCGGTGCCGATGGTCACCCCGTCCAGCACGGTCACGCCGGCGCCCAGCCAGACGTCGTCTTCGATGATCACGCCGCCTTTGCTCTGATAGCCTTGGCGCATGATGGGGACGTCCAGCCGATCATAGCGATGCTGCGCCCCGCCGATGTAGCAGTTGGCGGCCAAGAGAACGTGCTTGCCAAAGACCACTTTGCTGGTGGTGCCCAAACGACAATTGGCGCCGATGTTGGAATAATCGCCGATTTCAATCGTCCCATTGCGGGTGCTCAAAACCGTGCCTCGACCCAAGAGCACCTCGTTGCCCAAAGTGATCCCGCTCTGGTCATTGCCCTGGGCGCTGAGCATACAGTATTCGTCGATGACGCATCTTTTGCCGATGGCGATCTTGCCGGTGTGGCGAAGGCTAACGCTGCGACCAAAGACCGTGCCCTTGCCCAATTTTTTGAAAACGAACCGGTAGAAGATTTGTCGGAAAAAGTAGCCGATGATGCCGGGCATAGGGCCGAGCGATGAGGTGAGAAGCTCGAACTTGAGCAAGAGCCAAAGACTGTAGTTGCCCATGACGATGTCCTGGTACTTTTTCAGCGGGGACTTTTTCCGGCGCATGACGTCTTCAAAGCTGCTGAAGTAATTCACCTCGCCGGCCACATCCCCTTCGGCAACCTGTCTCGATTGTGCTGCTTGTTCCTGCATCTCCGCCTTGATATTGAGGCCCATAGAGGAATAGTACATGCCTCCCGCCAGCCCAGCCAGCAGCGCTTTGGCGCGCATCAACAGGGCGACGGATAGACCAACCGCGCCGGGCAATCCCAAACGAGTAAAGGTGAACAAATAGGCGCCTTCCGACAGGCCAATGCCGCCAATGGAAATGGGAATCATGGTGATGACCAAGACGATGGGAGTGATGATGAAAGCGTCGAGGAGGGTGCTGTCGGCGTTAAAAGCGAGCGCGCTGACATAAACGTTGACGGCAGCAGCGATATAGAAAAGGAACGAATTGGCCATGGCAAAAATCAGCACCGACTTTTGCTGGCGAATGGCGAGGGTGGCTTGCTGAAACTTTTTCAGCTTGCCCAACAGGCTTCGGACAAGGCCGATTTGGATTTTCCGTTCCCCCCAAAGGAGAATAGCGGGGTTAAAGATCATGATTAGGAGCAGGGCATAGCCGACCACGCTGACGAGCATGGCGATGCCGAGCCAAAAGTCCCACAGATGGCGAATGGCCAAGAAAAAGGCCAGAATAGCGGTCAACAGCAGGGCCGTCAAGCCGGTGAAACGCTCCAAAAAGACGGAAGAGAAAGCTTCGGCATTTTTGCCGGTGGATTTACCCAGCGCAAAGGCGCGCACCACATCGCCGCCGACGTTGGTGGGCAGGATCGTGTTAAAGAAATAGCCCACCACATACAGCCAAAAGGCACGAGCGAGCGTAACGGTGATACCTTGCGCCCGCAGGATAACTTGCCATTTCCATGCGCTGAGGTAAATCAACACCGGCGTAAGCGCTACGGACAGAAACACAAAGATCGCGTCGGCCTGACGGATCGTCTGCCAGAGTTCAGCAACTCCCGCCTTGGAAAACACATAATAAATCAGCCCAAGGCTGATGATGATCCTTAAGTAAAAACCAAAACCTTTTGTTTTAGGAGAAAGAGAATTCACAAGAACTCATAAAAAAGTTTGGCCGTTTTGGCGCAATAATAAATGGCCATACCATTAAGGGCAAAACACTTGATCTTGAAGGCAGAGTAGAAAAGATGCTGACTAAGATTGATTTCCCAAGCAAGCAACTTCTGTCTGCGTTTTCCATAGACTCGGTTGCGAGTCTTTTGAATAGTTTTGCCCGCAATGGTTTTGCCTTTTGAGGAAAACCGGAGCCATCATAAGAATTCTTTCAACAACTCTGCGCTTCTACGCGCCTTCGCTTTTTCCTTCTCTACCTGTGGAATCATCTCGGCCCGCAAATTATCTCTGTCCTGATAGGCCGAAATAATCTTATTAACGAATTTGTCCACCTGCAACTCACGAAACTCGAGCAAGTTACCTTCCATGCCAATGGTACGCATGTAACCGCGGTTTTTGGGATAAGTAACAATGCCCACCGGCGGAATGCCCATAGCTGAAGACAGAATCAAAGAGTGCGTGCGCATGCCGACAAAAAGCTGAAGCCGTTTGAGAACCGCGCAGATGTCGTTATAGCTATAGGCTCGATTGGAAATCACTCGAACCCGCTCCCGATAACGAATTCTTGCCAGGACTCTATTCGCGATGCCCATATCCATGTGTTGAGTTTCAATAAAGATCACATCGTTATCAAGTGCCTCGATGGTCTGGTCCACTGTCTGTGCGTACAAGTCCACCAGATTTTCCCGGCCAAAGTTCGGCCCATCTTGACGAACAAATGCATCCACATAGCTGTTGACATTGAAGCCTATAACCGGGCGCTTGCTGTTGAATATCTGCTCCTGGCGGCAGATTTCCAGAAAGCGGTCGTCACTGGCAGGCTGAGCATTAAGGGCGCAGTCCGCTCCCTCGATAATTCGCGGATGGCTGATATTTTCTCGCTTCAACAGCTCCATTGACTCCTGATCGCGCAGAATGACCATCTCGGCGCTATCGATGACACGTTTGAGACAAGCCTTGCCTTCAGCGCTGCGCACCGGGCCAAGACTGCAATTATAAAGCACCACGGGAATGCCCTTTGCCTTGGCTTTAGGGAGAATCCAGGAGAGGGTCCAAAGATAATTGAAGAGAGGATTGTAGAGCTGGCGATCAAATAGAATCGCGTCCGTCACCAGCACTAAATCGGATTTCATGGTCGAGCGCAGAATGGGCAGGCCGAAAATCTTGAGACTCAAGTTCCACGGCAATAGGGAAACGGATTTAATATGGTATTCGCCATAGGCAGAGTCGACAAATTTGGTGTTGATGGTGGGAATCAAGAACAACACGTCCTGATAGCACGAAGACACATCCTGTAAGAGACAACCGAGGATGGCGGCATCGCCGGCATTGCGCCCGGAAAAATTTCCTATGACATTTATTTTTTTCATGGCTTGGCTAAATTCTTCAAGTATCCGTTTTCGATGTACCATTTGGCGGTTCTTCTGATGCCCTCTTGCAGATCGACTTGTGGCCGGTAGCCCAACTCGCGTTTGGCTTTGCTGATGTCAAAGGCGCGATCTTTGACGAAAATATCCACTCGCCGGCGGAAAATAGGCGGCTGAATCCGCAACGGGACACAAACTTTTTCGCACAAAAAACCGGCCAAATAGAGCGGCCAAACCGGCAAATGCAGGCTGGGGCGCGGCACGCCTAACTCGATGGCGATCATCTCGGCGAATTGGTTGAGGGTAAGATAACGCTCCCCGGCGATGATATAGGCTTCGCCCACAGCGGCCGGCGTTTCGGCCGCCAAGCGAATTCCTTCAACGGTATCGGTGACATAAGTAAGATGATAAAAGGTATTACCTCCGCCGAACATGATGAATTTGCGATCCTGAATCATGCGGTACATTTTCAGCATGCGCATGTCTCCGGGACCGTAAATACCGATTGGGCGCACGATGGTCACCGGCAATCCCTTTTCCCGGCAGTAAAACAGGGCCACTCGCTCGCCTTCTAACTTCGATTCCTGATAAACGTCACCGGGATTGAAAGGCGAGTTTTCTGTTGCTGGGGGATTTTCCACATGCCCATGCACGCCGCCGGTGCTGCAATGTACCACTCTTTTCACGCCGTTTTGCAAAGCGGCTTCCATAACGTTTTCCGTGCCGATGACGTTGACGCCCCAATAATCGGCGTCGGGCACATTGGCCGAGCGATAGAGCGCGGCGATGTGAAAAACGACGTCGATGTCTTGCATCGCGCTCAGCAGCTCATCTTTGGACTGAATGTCACCAAAGGCGAATTCCACCGCGCATTTTTTGAGCTGGTCGATGTTGCTGGTGGGGCGAACCAAAGCCCGCACCTCGTAACCGTGCTCCAGCAGGTTCTTGACCAGATAGCCCCCGGTGAAGCCCGAAGCCCCGGTAACCAAGGCTCTCATTCCGCTTTTGCTCCTCTACCATCCACTGGTTGTTAGGCTTTTAGGCTGTAGACTCTTAGTCTGTTTGGCTGTAGCCTGTTAGGCTGTCAGAATATCGTCATCGTCATTTTAAGGCTATTACTACCGCCGCATGCCCAAACTTTTTGCGAATAAAAGTGGGAAATAAATTATAAGTTGGTACAAACACGTTGTTGAAAAGGGCCGGCAAGAATCCTTTGCGTGGGGTTTTGTTGGCCCAATAATAGTCTAAGAATATGTTGATCTCCCGGAAGCTGCTAAACAAAGCGCGCAAATCCTTTTTGTCGTAGAGGCGGGTTATCGGTGCGTCCTCGTGGGAAAACTCGAAATTGACCTTACCCAGTTGGGATAGCAGAATCTTCCATGAGTATTTGTAATACAGAGTGATGACCGCTTCGCCACTGGGCTTGAGCACCCGCAAGACCTCGGAAATGGCTCTTTGCGTGCTCTGAGTCTGGTGCAAGACGCCAAAGGAGGCGACGATGTCGAAGGTGTCGTCGGCAAAAGGAAGCTCCTCGGCGTTGCCTTGGCGCAAATCGGCGACCAATCGGTTATGCTCAAAGTTTTTTGCCGCCAGTGCCAACGCGCCAGAGGAAAGGTCCAAGCCGGTCACTTGCAAACCGTTGCGCGCCCAGGCGATCAGCTCCCAGCCGGCACCGCAGCCGATCTCCAGCATCTTGCCGTCGGGATATTTAGCGGCCTCGGCATCAATCAATTTGTAGCGATGGACATAATTCTTGCGAATATATTCGCCGACGGTGTCAAAAAACTCCGCCGTACCAATATCACGGGGATCGCCGGTCCAAAATTGCGTGGTGTTGACGTTTTCCGTCCAATAGGCCCGCACCTCGTCAATGGTTCGAGTATCGCTCCCTTTCCACAAATAGGTTCCGATGGTATCCGTCATGGGGTTCCTCAGTGAATTCTTGTTGATACTTAAAAACGAAAAATGGTCCACGAAGCAAGCGGTCTTTGGTAAAGTTACCGGCAGTCCTGGTTTAGTGCGGACAGTAATAGTTATACTTGCTAAGCGTCTGTATGTGATGCAAAAGAGAGGTGTCATTCTGAAAGAATCTTTTCAAAATCAGGGCGGGGCTCCCTAATTTTAAGCGAGTTCGCTGTCTTGAAAAGACCCCTCTTGAATGGCCTGTTTTGCTCACGTTCTAATCCTTGTCAGGTATCGTTCCCCTTGTAAATGCTCTCCACTTGGCTGATCTCCATCCTTATTCTTTGGTCGCTCCATCCCAATTCCTGCGCCATGATATTAGCGCAGTTCTGCAAGCTTTCTTGTCCCGGATGGCCGAACGTGCCTAATTCTGTCCGACGTAAGACGACATCGGATAGCTTGAGCGCCATCTCATGACGCACCGCATGCAGACATTCGGCGCGCGAAATGGGGGAGGAGGAAACGAGCGGTTCCGCAAGATCAGAGTTTTGGGCGGCCAGACTCAAGACCTGTTCATAGCCGGAGCCGTAATTGAGAATGAGATGTCGGATGCTGTCCGCGGAAAATCGATCCTTTTTGAGAGAGATGGCCTCAGCCAAAAAACTATCAAAGTTGTCAATCTCTCCACCCCAGACTTTTGTCCGGGCCGTCAGGGACTTTTGCCTCTTACCCAATTTTCGGCATACCAAATCCACGGTGCTTTTTGCTACACCGCGCGCCGTAGTATACTTGACGCTCAGCACCGTTATCAATCCGGCTAATCGATCCTGCGCCTCATGATCGATGAGTTGAAAGTGCTTGACCAATTGCACGTCGCCGGTCTGCGGATTGACTCCGGCCATGGGCAGCAGACCGCCGTAGCTGAAAAGAACTTCGTTCCGCCGAATGTTTGCGCCCGGCATGGCTGAATTGATTTCTGCCAAAAAGGATTCGATCTCCTGCTCGGTCGCCCGATATTCGTCATTATTGCCGGTGCAAGGCCGGTGCTCGGTACCGATCAGCGTCACGTTTCTCCATGGTGCGACAAAGTAGAGTCGCGATCCCTTGCTGATGACCGCATCTTTGTCCTTAAAGACCTTTTTGCTGGGCACGCCCCACGCGTAGCCCGGGCACAACCGTCGATTCACCATCAAATTCAAGGCGGTGGAAAAAGAAAAATTAGCGCGCTGGTACCTGCCGTTGAGCGAATTCAAAATGCTGTTGATCCACGGCCCGGCGTTATTGACAGTGATTTTGGCGTGGATGTCAAAGGATTCGCCGCTGAGCATGTCTTTGGCTCGGGCGCCGGTCACGCGATTTTCCTTTGAGAGCAGGCGCTCGGCGGCAACGTAATTAGCCAGCTCAGCCCCTTTCTCGGCAGCGGAATGCAGAAAGGCCATGGCCAGCCGTTCCGAGCTGTGCATTTGCGCGTCGTACCAGACCGCCCCGCCGTTAAGATTTTCCTGCGCAACGAAAGGCATGATTTCCAGTAGTTCCTTCTTAGAAATGATTCGCCCGGCAGGTAGGCGCTGCTCCTCGGGCAAGCCGCGATTTCGGTCGAACCCGACCAGATCATTTATAAGCAAGGCGATGCGCATGACCTCCGGGCCTTTGATAAAGTGGCCATAAGTAGGCATGACGCACGGCAATGGACGCACCAAATGCGGGGCGATGTGTAAGAGGATGCGTCGCTCGTTGATCGACTCGCGCATGCGCACAAAGTCGGCATGCTGGAGGTAGCGCAATCCGCCGTGGATGGTCTTCAAGCTGTTAAAGGAAGTCCCGGAGACAAAGTCTCCTTTTTCGATGAGCGCGACTTTCAGGCCGCGTAAGGCCGCATCCCAAGCAGCGGTCGCGCCGTAGATTCCGCCGCCGATGATTAGGACGTCAAATTCTTGGTTGGCTAAGTTTTCCAGGTTGCGTTTCATGGTCTTCCGATCGCAGAAAGATCGAACACGGATGACACGGATATTCGCGGATTGCATCAGTGTCAATCCGTTTCATCCGTGTTATCCGCGTTCTATTTGGATGTCATATATTTCTCGTACCACATTTGAAACATCATCAGCGCCCAAAGCCGATGGCTGTGATTCTCCTTGCCGCGCAGATGTTCATCGATCAAACGATCGACGTAAGCAGGCTCGAAATAGCCCGCTTGCCGAACTTTGTCGGGGGACAGCGCTTCCAGCATCATCGGCTTGAGTTCTTGCTTCATCCAATTCTTGATGGGAATGCTAAAGCCCTCCTTGCCGCGATTGAGAATCATCTCCGGCAAGATGCCTTGCATGGCCTGTTTTAGGATGTGCTTAGTGCGCTGACTCTTCAGGCGCAAGGAGCTGGGAATAGTGGCCGCAAATTCGACAAACCGATAGTCGAGAAATGGAACCCGCGCCTCCAGCGACACTGCCATGCTCATGCGATCCACTTTGACCAGAATGTCATCCACCAAATAAGTGGTGATGTCCACGTACTCTTGCTGATCAAGCGGATCGGTGGAGGTGAGCGCATGGAATTTGTCTTCGATGAAATCGTAAGGATTATGGCCCTTGAGCTGCGAGCGAAAATCGTGGGAATAAAGCCACTCCTTTTCCGCTTCCTGCAAAAAGATCATCCAGCGGACGTGCTGCAAGTGGGCTGGAAGCCGGCTGCCTTCGACAAAGCGTTTGGCTTTGTTGATCAGCCCTTTTTTCTTATCCGTAGGCGGCAGCAAATTAACCGCCGGCTCGATGAGTCCTTTTCGCAAAAAGCTCGGCAGCTTGGCATAGCCTTTGGCCATGCGCTCGGCCAGATAAGTATCGTACCCGGCTAACAGTTCGTCACCGCCGTCGCCGGAGAGAACGACGGTTACGTGCTTGCGTGCCATCTCCGAAACCAGATAGGTCGGAAAGACAGAGAAATCACCGAACGGCTCATCCAATTGGTGGATGATCTTTTGCGTCAGAGTAACCGCGTCGGGGGTGATGAACTCTTCATAATGCTCGGTGGCAAAATGCTTGGCGATGGCGCGCGCATAGGGCAGCTCGTTGTAAGTCGAGTCATCAAAGCCGATGGAAAAGGTTTTGACCGGCGTTGAGCTGGTGCGGCTCATCATTGCCACCACGGAGCTGGAATCCAGTCCGCCGCTCAAGAATGCGCCCAGCGGCACGTCGCTCATCAGGCGGATTTTTACCGCATCCTGCAAAAGCTCCACCAGTTGCTGGCTAAGCTGTTCCTCGCTCAGGCCATTCGTCCGATATTGTAGATGCCAATATCTTTGTTGTTTGATTGCGCCGTTTTCGTAGCTGAGCCAGTCCCCGGGAAGTAGTTTGTAGATGTTCTTAAAGATGCTCAGCGGGCCGGGAATGTACTCAAAGGTCAAGAAATTATCAAGGGCTTTGTGGTCGATTTCGCGCGGAACCTGGTCGATTTGTAACAGCGATTTGATCTCGGAGCCGAAAATGAAGCGTTCGGCATCGTGGTAGTAGTAGAGCGGCTTGATGCCCAGCCGGTCGCGGGCGATGAACAGCCGCTGGCGCCGCTCATCCCAAATGGCGAAAGCGAACATGCCGTTCAGCTTGCTGGGACACTGTTCGCCGTATTCCTCATAGGCATGCAGAATGGCCTCGGTGTCCGCTTTCGTTGCAAAGCGGTGTCCCTTGGCTTGTAGCTCATGGCGGATGACTTGGTGATTGTAGATTTCCCCGTTAAAAACGATGGCGCAGGTGCGATCTTCGTTGTATATCGGCTGCGACCCGGTCACCAGATCGATGATGCTGAGCCGGCGCATGCCCAAACCCACGTTGGCGCAGACGTGAAATCCCTCATCATCCGGACCGCGATGCGAGATGACGTCGCACATGCGCTTGAGGTCGGCTGCATCCACTTGCCGTTCCTTATCTCGGTAAACTATGCCGCTTATTCCGCACATTACTTCCTCGCCAGCCTCGCTTGTTCGACGATCCAATCGGTCTTTTGCAGGTATTCGTCGTAGCTGTAATACTCCTCAGCCAACTTTTTTGCATTGGCGACCAATTTTCTACTCAAGTCCGTTTTCGTCAACGCGGAGTGAATTCCTACGGCAAAGTCCTGCGGCGTCGGCTCGGTGAGGATAGACACCGAATCATTTAGAATTTGTGTATGGGTAATGTGACGGGTGGCGACGATGGGTTTGCCAGAACGCAAATAGGAATAAATCTTGAGCGGCGAATTGGTGCCCATGATGCGCGGTGACACCAATACTTGCGACAGGGCGACGAAGCTGGGAATGAGCTGCGGCTCGACAAATCCGGTGAAGGAGAAGTGTTGGGAAAGACCTTTTTCGGCCACTTTATGCCTATATTGTTCCACTTGCTGCGGACTGCCGCCGACTAATAGAAAGTGCACGTCGGCTTGACTACCATTGAGAAAAAGCTTGGCGCTGTCGATCAGCAAATCGATGCCTTGGTAAGGCTCCAACGTGCCATAATACAAAACGATCTTTTTGCCGTCCAAATGGTATTTTCCCCGCAGAGCAGTGAGGTCAAGGTCGTTGGGCGGAAAAAGCAAACTGTTGTCCGCAACGTTTTCGATAAGCATACTGGTTTTGCCGGGATAATTCGACTCGACATATTTTTGCAACTCGGGACATATCGTGATCATGGCGGCGGCGTTTTCGATGGTGCGTCGTTCCAGCCATTCGAAAATTTTTCGCAAAAGATTCGAGCGGGTGAATTTGAAATTGCTCAACTGCTGCGGCAAGGAGGAGTGCATATCGTACAAATGCGGCAGGCCGAATTTCTTCGCCAAATTGACGCCGAAGAAGCCGGCTTCCTCATGGGTATGTAACAGGTCGTATTGCCTTTTTTTCAAAAGGCGCTTGGCGTGAAAGTAGAGCACAAGGTCCAGCACGATCTTGGTTCTCGACGGACCGATCTTGACTTTCTTGATGAACGGCACCCGCGGCGCTCGCAAAATGCGCAGATGGTCGATGGCAACATCCGCGCCGATGTGGTAAGTGGCCAAATCAATCTGATGACCCAACAGGGACAGCGCTTTGATGCGATGCAGCACGCTGAACGGCGTGCCGCGCGGCTGAAACCAGGGTTGAGGTGCAATCATCAGAATTCGCATGACGGTTCTTTTTCATCGATTAATAAGGCCGGCCGATACAGGTATAGCGAAAGCCCAACTGCTTCATCTTGGGCGGCTCATAGATATTACGCAAATCAAAGAGCACCGGCTGCTTCATGGAAGTTTTGATCCGTTCCAGATCCAGACTGCGGAATTGGTTCCATTCGGTGACGATGACCAGCGCATCCGTGTCGATAGCGACTTGATACTCATCCTGGCAGAATTCTACGCCATGCAGAACCTCACGGGCGTTGTCCATGGCCACGGGATCGAAGGCTTTGACTTGCGCTCCTTTAGCCTGCAAATCGTGGATGATTTGCAGCGCCGGTGCATCGCGCAGGTCATCCGTATTGGGCTTGAAAGAAAGACCCAAAATGCCGATAGATTTGCCCTCAAGCTCGCCGACAACATCTGCGATCCGATTCACCATGGACTCTTTTTGTTTCTGATTGATCTCGATGACCGTTTCGACGATGCGCAGGGGACTGTTGTGTTCCCGTCCGAGTTGCGCTAAGGCGCTGGTATCTTTGGGAAAGCACGAGCCGCCGTAGCCGGGTCCCGGATGCAAAAACTTGGGGCCGATGCGGCGATCCAATCCCATGCCTTTGGCCACGTGATGCACGTCGCCGCCCACCTTGTCGCAAAGATTGGCAATCTCATTGATGAAAGAAATCTTGGTAGCCAAGAAAGCGTTTGAGGCGTACTTTATGAGCTCGGAGCTTTCCGGATTGGTGATGACGATGGGCGTCTCGATGAGATAGAAGGGATCGTAAAGGTCCTTCATGATGGCCGTCGCCTCCGGGCTGTCGCTGCCGATGACCACGCGATCCGGGCGCATGAAATCTTCGATGGCCGAGCCTTCACGCAAAAACTCGGGATTGGAGACGACCGCAAAATTTACCTGCTGAGAAATGTTCTCGGCAATGATCCTGCTCACCCATTTGGCAGTGCCGACCGGCACGGTGCTCTTGTTGACGATCACCTTAAAGCCGTTCATGGCTTTAGCAATTTCTTTGGCCGCTTCCATTACGTAGCGGAGGTCTGCGGAGCCGTCCTCTTTCTGCGGCGTTCCTACGGCAATAAATATGACCAGCGATTGCTGCACCGCTTTGGGCAGATCGGAGGAAAAGGACAGCCGGCCCTCGCGGACGTTGCGGGCTACCATCACGTCCAGGCCGGGCTCATAAATCGGCATAATGCCTTTATTCAATCGTTCTATCTTTTCGAGATTGCTATCGATGCAAGTCACTCGGTTGCCAAACTCGGCAAAACAGGTTCCGGTGACCAGACCAACGTAACCTGTTCCCACCATGCAAATGTTCATAATTACCTCT
>DYKH01000578.1 GCA_020722685.1 Caldithrix sp.
AGCGGGTTGCAGGTTACAGGGCACCGCTGGCTCCCCGTCTAGCACAGCCTGGTGGAGCCGATGGGATTCGAACCCACGACCTATACGTTGCGAACGTATCGCTCTCCCAACTGAGCTACGGCCCCAAAAGAATGAGCGGAGAAGGCGGGATTCGAACCCGCGGTAGCTTTCACTACACACGCTTTCCAAGCGTGCTCCTTCAGCCTCTCGGACACCTCTCCGAATAAGCAAACTATAACCCCCAACGTCAAAAATAAAACAACACAATTCAGCAACTATCGCAATTCGCCGCTAAATTGGTGACGTGCGGAGAGGCAGGGATTCGAACCCTGGGTACCACTTGGGCACAACGGTTTTCGAGACCGTCCGATTCAGCCACTCTCGCACCTCTCCGAAACCTTTTATTGAATGGCGATCTGTTCTTTGTTGATTTTTGTGGACCTCCGTGAGGTTTCTCTGTTTGCCACAGCAGTACAAAAGGACAGGTTTCGCCTGCCTATGCGAAAAATGGTGAACGGCACGCTTAAGCAGGTCAGAGCGCTGCGGACAATCCGCATGTGTGCCAAAGGCAAGATTTGACGCTTCGGAACGAAGACCTGGAACCGATACTTAATCTTGAAGCTGTACCGTTCACCAATAGCAACTCTGAAGCTGGAGCCTTCCGTAGATTTTGCCCGATTTCCGGATCAAACAATCATAGCTGCCTGGTCGCCGGAAGGATGCCCGTTATCAGGTGGCAGTGAGCCTGAATCGCCTTTTTGACGCACCTTGTCGAAAAAGGCCTGCAAAAGCCCGCTGCATTCCGGCTCGATGATGCCGCTGATGATGGTCGCTTGCCGATCCAGCTTATCATTATTGGCGATCTGCAACACCGAGCCACAGGCGCCGTAGCGGGGATCCTTCGCGCCAAAAACAACCGTGCCGATCCTCGCCAAAAGCAACGCTCCTGCGCACATGGCGCAAGGTTCTAAAGTGACATATAAGATGGAATCGTCTAACCGCCAGGAGGCGAGCGTATTGGCAGCGGCAGTGATGGCTAACATCTCCGCATGAGCAGTAGGATCTTGCAGCGCTTCGACGAGATTGTGTCCCTTTCCGATGATCCGGCCATCTTGTACTACCACTGCGCCGACCGGAACTTCGTCTTTTGCAAAAGCTTTTTGCGCCTCGCGCAGGGCCAACTGCATCCAAGTTGAGTGGTCTTGCATCATAAGAGCCATCCAAAGTGAGTGCGCCCGGAGGAACTCGAATCCCCAACCTTCTGGTCCGTAGCCAGATGCTCTATCCAATTGAGCTACGGGCGCGTTCAATCCTTCCCTTGAGACCGTTTACGGTGCGCAAAATTGCTTTTGAGCTGGATAATGAGTAGCGAGTACGGGATTCGAACCCGTGTTACCGGCGTGAGAGGCCAGCGTCCTAGACCCCTAGACGAACTCGCCATTTTTGAGCGGGCAAATATACAAACTCAGGCGGCAAAAGTCAATCTTTTTGATGGCGATGAAATGAGAACGGATGGAATTGCCGGGGTAGCATAAAAGCATGAGAGGATGATTCTGCTCCACTCCTCACAAAACCGGCCCAGGGAGAGTAAAGTGGAATACAAAAGGGAGCGACAAAGCTGCCGCTCCCTTTTTGTGCCGTTGATAAAAAAGGCTCTTCCGGAAAATGCGTACCTGCTATCCACTTTCTCTCGGTGTCCGAATAGCCTTCATGCAAATATCAAACATTAAAACTGAAAATGACATATCAAAATCCAAAATGTGCCTGGCAGAATTGGCCTGAAGATAAGTCCTCATTCACAAATAGAATCTGAAAAGATAAGCTTCCTCATACCCGGCCCACTTCGC
>DYKH01000579.1 GCA_020722685.1 Caldithrix sp.
AAACGCAGGTTTTTGAGAGGGTACGTCGGCCATCGTGACCAAGAGCGGCAATCAATGACATAGCGTTCTCAAAAACAGGTCTTGAAATATTATTCTTGATTCATTACCTTCGCAATGAATACTGAGAGATTCAGGAGACTGCTATGCTGATCGGTTACGCACGGGTATCCACTCAGGATCAAAATCTTGACCTGCAAAGAGAAGCGCTGATAAAAGCCGGTTGCGAGAAGATCATCGAGGACCAGATCAGTGGTGCCCGCGCAGAGCGACCGGGCCTTACTCAGGCGCTGGGAGAGCTCCGCACAGGGGATACCCTGGTGGTCTGGAAGCTGGATCGGCTGGGACGTAGCGTGCGGAATCTGATCGACCTAGTCAGCAGCCTGCAAGCTCGGGACGTTCAGTTCAAAAGCCTGACCGACGCCATCGATACCGGGACGCCATCGGGACGGTTTTTCTTTCACGTCATGGCCAGTCTGGCCGAGATGGAACGGGATCTGACCATTGAGCGTACCCGTGCCGGCTTGGAAGCTGCCCGCAAGTTCGGGCGTATGCCGGGGAGGAAGCGACTGATGACGGAGAGCAAGGTGGCATCGGCCAGGAAGCTTCTGGATAACGGCACACCACGCAGAGAGGTCGCGGAGCACCTCGGGGTATCCTTGCCGACGCTCTATCGCTGGATTCCAGGAGCATCGCGCCCTTAACGGGTTTTATATTCCGTTTTCTGAGGGGACCCCAGCTTGAATGGCCCATTCACCACGCTCGCTCAATTCAATCGCGGAATTTGGGTTGAACGTAAGCTTGATGGCGCTTTTAGTGATGTATAACATGGAACAATCTTCCTGTTCAGACGCTAGCGTTATCCGGATGTTGCGAATTAGTATTCGACGCGTTGTCATACGCGAGTTTCATGGATACGTTTGAGTGAAAGTGATAATTCGTATTCAAACAGCTCCACTCCAGGAACCATTGAGCACGCGAGCAGAAGATCTTCGCTGATTTCCCGCGCTACGATCGCGCCCCGCACGTTTTGATTTGATTCAGCAAGATTTTTCTTGATCCACCCGACGTAGCGCATTAGCTGTCCGATGACTCTGTCGTAACCTCGTGAAACCTTGAGTTCGATCACAACTAAGCCTCCGGTGGCATCCGTTGCCAAGATGTCGATGAATCTGCCACCTACTGGGAATTCTATGCCTGTAATTCCTTCCTCTTCGTACACTCGCAGGCCCTGCTCCAGCTTCCCTAGGTTCTTTGCGAGATAGTTGCGTAGATCTGCTTCGTAGGCGAACTCGCTTAAGGCAGATGATGATTCTATTGTCGCCTCTTCGTCTTCACCTTCGGGAACTTTCGTAGGCTCACCAGTCGCCCGTCCTGTATAGATTGGCGCCGGGTCCTGACCTTGGCGGTAGAGGCGGTAGTGACTTCCATCTATTTGGTACAGAACGTCATCTTCCACCGGTTTGGCGCTGTAATAGGTTCGGCTTCTGGCGTTTGTGGATAAACGTATCAAATGCGCTGTAACTGTACCGACTTTTATCTTCGGATAGTTCTTTGCAAACCAATTGATTGCATTTTGTTTTGTGAACGTGGCGTCGGGGGCCTTCGCCAAATCGTCGACCATTTCTTTCATTAGGATACGAACTGGTTGGGAGTAGAGCGCCATTTCTAATCAAATCTCCTGCGTATAATATAGAGCTAACCACTGCGCGGCTTTGTCGCCGAAGTGTTATTTCTAATATAAGTTCGACGGTATTGTTGGTGTAGTGTAACAAATGGGTATGCCGAACAACATTGGATGATCTTCCTGTGGCGTGTTTATAAGACACAATGCATCATTCTGTCTCGT
>DYKH01000148.1 GCA_020722685.1 Caldithrix sp.
AAAATGACATATCAAAATCCAAAATGCGCTGGGCAGAATTGGTCTGGAGATGGATCTGCATTCACAATAAGAATTGTTTCTGAAAAGATAAGCTTCCTCATCCACGGCCCGCTTTGCGCAGGCCGAAGCATGTCACAAATCTACTGTATCTAATGCTTCGAAAAGCCAGCTATAAGATTTGACGAACACTATCCAATGCCTCAACGAGGCAGATTTGCAGAGTTCGGAAGGATCGACAATTTTAGCATTGCCTTTAGGCATCACAGTCGCCCTCATTTTTGAATTTTGCTTTGTGAGTTTGCATTTTGATGTTTGAATTTTCAATTACCTTCATTGGGAATGCTTTTGGCCTTTCTTTGCCAATATGTACGCATTTGCCGGATGAACCATTTTTGTTACAGTCACCTGCCTGCTAACCAACCGCGCGACGGCAATTTATATTCTCTCCTGAAAAAAGACCAAAAAAGCGCTTGCATCTTTGGAACAAAATTCCTAAATATGACCAGAATGATCAGGTAAATAATCTTTAGGGAAAAAATGAAGATCAGCTACAAAGGTGACTATGCTTTGAAAGCCGTCTTGGAGCTTGCGCCTCTTTATGATAGCGGCGTCGTCTTGCCGCTGACGGAGATTGCGATTCGCAATGACATTCCATTACAATTTCTTGCGCAGATCATGCTCATTCTGAAAGGTGCGGGATATATCGATAGCAAACGTGGTATCAGCGGAGGCTTCTACCTCAAAAAGCCCCCAAGTAACATTACCATAGGGGAGATTGTCCGGTTGATCGATGGCGATATTGAGCCGATTGCTTGCGCCAAAATGAACGCAGAACCCTGCTGCATTGAGATCGAAACATGTGTTTTTCGGGAGATCTGGGTAAAGGTCACAAAGTGTATAACGGATATAGTCGACACCGTGACCTTTGCCGACTTGATGCAACGCAAAAAGGAGCTGCAACAACAGAGTATGGGATACCTGTACCAGATTTAGAGATTTCATTTTAACCCCAGTGTAAATGTTCAGCAATTGAGCCTTTCACATCGAATGAAGGACCGGGATTCAAACCGGGTCATGGTTCGGGCTTGATCCGGCCTTGTTTCCGACAAGAAACATCGCCTTACTTTTGAACATTTTCATCCCAATAAGAGGAGTCAAGAATATGAGTAGTCAGCAACTGAAATTCGAGACCTTGGCCCTTCACGGCGGCCAACAACCTGATCCCACCACGACATCGCGCGGTGTCCCCGTGTACCGGACCAGCTCCTATGTGTTTCCCAGCACCGAGCGGGCGGCAAACCTGTTTGCCTTGAAAGAGCTGGGGAATATCTACAGCAGGCTTACGAACCCGACACACGACGTGTTGGAGCAGCGGGTCACGTTGTTGGAAGGCGGAGCGGCCTCGGTGGCGCTTGCATCCGGAACCACCGCAGTATTTTACTCCATCATCAATCTCGCTTCGGCAGGGGATGAGATCGTTTCCGCCAATAATCTCTACGGCGGCTCCTATACCATGTTCGACGCCATTCTCCCACAGCTTGGGATAACGGTGAAATTCGTCAAGCCACAGAATGTGAGCAATTTCGAAAAGGCCATTACCAAGAAAACCAAGGCGATCTTTATTGAGACCATCGGCAATCCGGTTCTGGATTTCACGGATGTTGAAGCCGTGGCCGGATTAGCCCATCGATATGGGTTGCCCCTTATCGTCGATGCGACCTTCACCACGCCCTATCTGCTGCGCACGATCGATTATGGGGCGGACATTGTTATAAACTCATTGACGAAATGGTTGGGAGGTCATGGAACCGCCATCGGCGGTATTGTCACTGACGCCGGAAAGTTCGACTGGAAGGACAGGAAATTCAATCTGTACAACGACCCGGATCCGAACTATCACGGCTTAAAATGGGCGCATGATTTGCCTGCGGCACTTGCGCCCATCGCCTATGCCCTGCGTTTGCGCACCGTTCCTTTGCGTAACCTTGGGGCATGCACCTCTCCCGACAATGCGTGGATCTTTTTGCAGGGCATCGAGACACTTCCCTTGCGCATGGAGCGACACAGCCGCAATGCTCAAACTGTGGCCGAGTATCTCAAAGGGCATTCGAAGGTGCAGTGGGTCAGATATCCTGGTTTGAAGGACGATCCGGCTTATCCTGTGGCCAGCAGATACCTCAAGAAGGGCTTTGGCGGCATGGTGGTTTTTGGCGTCAAAGGTGGAAAGCCTGCCGGCGAAAAGTTCATCAATGGCTTGAAACTTTTCTCGCATTTGGCAAATGTCGGCGATGCGAAGAGCCTGGCGCTCCATCCGGCCAGCACCTCCCATTCGCAGTTGTCTGAGGAGCAGCAGCGCCAAGGTGGATTGACTCCCGAGCTGGTTAGATTGTCAATAGGCCTCGAGCATATCGATGACATCATTGCAGATATAGAACAATCCCTGGAAAAAATCTAACACGCTATCTCGGCACGCTGGCGCCATATCTGTGGCGCCAGTTGCGTCAAAGAAAGGAAATCCCATGTCCGGTTATTTTGCTGATAATACTTACTCGATTGGACGCACCCCTTTGGTGAAACTGAACCGCATCGCTAACGGAAGCAAAGCGACGATCCTCGGGAAGGTCGAAGGACGCAATCCGGCCTATTCGGTCAAGTGCCGCATTGGTGCGTCGATGGTTTGGGATGCAGAGAAAAGGGGTGTGTTGAAACCGGGGAAGGAAATCGTCGAGCCAACCAGCGGCAATACCGGAATTGCATTGGCCTTTGTCGCCGCTGCCAGAGGCTACCGATTGACTCTTACCATGCCGGAAACCATGAGCATCGAAAGGCGAAAAATCCTCAAGGCGTTTGGTGCGAACGTGGTTTTGACGGAAGGTGCAAAAGGAATGCGCGGTGCGGTGGAAAAAGCCGATGAGATTCATAATAGCGATCCCCAAAAGTACGTACTGCTGCAACAGTTTTCCAATCCGGCCAATCCGCAAATTCACGAAACCACCACTGGGCCGGAGATTTGGCAGGATACGGACGGCGAAATCGACGTCTTGGTTTCCGGTGTGGGTACGGGAGGGACGATAACCGGTGTATCCCGCTACATCAAGAATACGAAGAAAAAGCCAATTCTGAGCGTTGCCGTCGAACCTACGCATAGTCCGGTCATCACCCAGACTCTTAATGGACAGGAATTGACCCCAGGTCCGCACAAAATTCAAGGAATTGGCGCCGGCTTTGTACCGAAGAATTTGGATTTGACTTTAGTGGATAGGGTCGAACAGGTTACCAACGACGAGGCCATTGAATTCGCCCGCCGCTTAGCTTTGGAAGAGGGCATCCTTTCCGGTATCTCCTGCGGCGCCGCCGCAGCAGTTGCCGCAAGATTGGCGCAATTGGAAGAATTCTCTGGCAAGACCATCGTCGCTATTCTCCCGGACTCCGGTGAGCGGTATTTATCGACGGTCTTGTTTGACGGCATCTTTGATGCCAGCACAGGGTTGTAGACCAACGTAAACGTGAGCGATATTCACTGCCGGATGGACGAAGAATGTCGGGCGCCAACTCGCCGGTGCGAAACTGGCTTGGCCAAAACCCAAGGTGTGCGGTGCGCGGTTAAGGTGTGGTGGGAAGCCGGAAGGCCCCAGAAGCTGCAATTGTGCACATCTGTCACTGGGGAAAAAGCGAAGCGAAATAGCGGAGGGACGATAGCGTGAGCAAGGAATGATGTAGTGCTCGTTGGCTTGCCATGTTGCAGCGAGATTGAAAAAGCAAAACCGACCTTGCCTGCTGCCAAACATTGATGCCTAACGGTACTATCGTCCCTCTCCATCTAACTGCGGGTTCCGGTGCGGGGCAAAAGGTTAGGGAAAGGCCTCCAGATGATGACATTGATCCCCAATGGTTGCCGAACCTGTGAGCTTGTCAAAAGCCGTTGTCAGTGCCTTTTTACCTTAAAGGTTTTGGGAATCCGATTGCTTAACAATGGAGCTTTTAGAGGCCTCTTCCCTAGACCTGCGTCAGGTGTGTGACGTTTTTCGATTTCAAAGCAAGAATGGTCAAAAATGTATCTAAGCCTGCTGAAGATTTTGAAAAGCTTGTGACCTTGCACCAAGGCCGTCTGTAAACTGTCTCTCCTCCTCTGGGCTTTTGGACTTTCTTCTCGTCTGTTTCATTTCCGACCAATTATGACGATCTCTGACTTCTGCCTGTAACAAGCGGATCTTTGTCGAGTCGAGCGGCTTGATCAGAACGTCTACGGCGTTCATTTTAATCGCTCTAATCGCCCGCGGCACCGAAATCCCTTCCGTGAGAATGAATACCGGCACTTTGGGACACACGGTGGCGAAAGTCTTGAGCAGCGTCATCCCGGAATTGTCGGGCATGTTGATTTCCATGATTGC
This sequence comes from Caldithrix sp., assembly GCA_020722685.1. The sequence goes on from DYKH01000148.1 coordinate 4,392, forward strand.
GACATCATAACGGCGGGATTCAATTTTTGCCGCAGCAATCTCAACCGATGTCGCACTGTCCACGCGATGGCCATAGGCTTCGAGAATATCACGATTCACGATCAATTCATTCTTATTGCAGTCGACAAGCAGAATTTGCATGAAGCACATCTCCATGAATCAAGATGCAAACCCTGTCTGCGGGGTCAGCATGGAGGAGAGCAAACAAGGGAACTGTTCTTGGCGCTTTTCTTGACTTCGCATTTCAAGAAGCATGCCAGAAACAGCATGCTATCACACTTGGTCTTAACGGACTGTTTTGACGGACTTGGCTTGGAGGCAAGAATTGGCTGGATGGTTGGTGAGAAAGCAAAATGCGGCAGGAACGCAATACTAACGAATGATGTATCCGGTGCAACTGCCTGGAAATAAAAGTCTCTAAATAGTCGTGGCATTCATGCCGCAATTCCCGACAGTGCGGCAAAATGCAATGGCCATTAGCTTAGGCCATACTTCTTTAGTTTCCTCAGGAGAGTGTCCCGATGAATGCCCAATATATTTGCAGCCATGCTCTTGTTTCCTTCTGCCATATCCAGAACGCGCAGAATGTGATTTCTTTCGATGTCTGCCAGGAGGAGGGACTTTTCTTTCATGGGCATGGCTACTTTGGGCGTAGCGGTCTCGGCCGCGGAGATGTGCGGTGGTAGATCGTAGACGCGGATTTGTTCACCGTCGCACAATGCTACGGCCCGGCGAATGGCGTTGGCAAGCTCGCGCACGTTTCCCGGCCAGTGATAGCTTTGCAGAGCTTTCATTGCTTCTTCTGTGATTTGTGTGCCCTCCCTTTTGAAGCGAGCCGCAAACTGCTTGGCAAAGTGATTGGCCAAAAGCGGTATGTCTTCCGCTATTTCTCGCAGCGGCGGCATCATCAATGTGACAGCGTTGAGGCGGAAATATAAATCGACTCGAAAAGCGCCGTTCTCCAGAGCCTGGCGAAGATCCAAATTGGTGGCGGAAATGAATCGAATATCCACCTTCCTTGCTTGATTTGAACCCAAGCGCTGAAACTCTTGCTCTTCCAGCACACGCAATAGCTTCGCCTGCATGCTTGGTTTCATATCGCCAATTTCATCCAAGAAAAGCGTTCCCCCGTCAGCTTCTTCAATACGCCCCGCTCTGCTGTTCTTCGCATCGGTGAAGGCGCCTTTTTCATAGCCGAACAACTCGCTGTCCAGTAACGTATCGGGAAAAGCGGCGCAGTTGATTGCTACAAATGGCTTGCCTACCCGTTCGCTGGCAAAATGAATAGCCGTTGCTGCCAGCTCTTTGCCTGTGCCGCTTTCGCCAAGAATCAAGACCGGCAAATCGGTATTGGCAATTTTGCTGATAAGCTGGGCGACGTTGCGTATTCGCGGCGATTTGCCCAAAATCGCTTTTCCCATGGGGAGAATTTCCGCGATGTCTTGCAGCGGCGAATGGCTTCTTTCCGCATGGATCCGAGCCAAAATGTCCTTTACTTGCCCGAGCAAATCGTCCATGATCACCGGCTTCATGATGTATTGATACGCGCCCAACTTGATCGATTCCACGGCATTCTCAATGGAACCGTAGCCGGTCAGCATCAGCACATAAGTTTTGGGACTGCGCTTCTTGATGCGCTTGAGCAAATCCATCCCGGTGATGCCGGGCATCTTTACGTCGGTTATGACGATATCGATTTCTTGGCGATCAAAGTACTCGAGCGCCTTGGCGCCGTTGTTCGCAGTCATACATTGGATGCCCTCCAAATCGAAGACGTCCTTGATAGCACGCAAGCAGTTTTCTTCGTCATCGACGATTAGTATTCCGGGTTGCTTTTGGGTCATCTTCAATAGGCCTCAAATGACTGAGTATTTTATCGTGTTTGCCTGTAAGGTGGGTAAGGAAATCGTAAAGGTCGTCCCGGCGCTTTCCTTGGATTTGAAAGAAATCGTGCCGTAATTTCGCTGTATGGCTGAGTGGACAATGGAAAGTCCAATACCTATTCCTTGTCCGTCCTTTTTTGCAGTAAAAAACGGATCGAAAATTTTGTCGGCAATTTCATCCGGAATGCCATGTCCGGTGTCGGAAAACTCCAGCACCACCTGATCATCCTCGTTCATGCGGGTGCAGATGGTTAGAGTGCCGCCATCCGGCATGGCATCCTTGGCATTGAGAATGAGGTTGAGAAATACCTGTTTCATGTCATCCGGATTGACAAAGCATCTCTTGACCTCCGAAAACTCGGTTTTCAACACAATGTCATTCATCAAAAGCTCTTTTCCCACCAGAGCGAGGGTTTGATCAATTATGCTGTTGATGTTTACTTCCGTTCGATCTTCAGCGGATTTGCGGGAGAAATTCAACAAGCTGGTAATGATTTTTTGCGCCCGGGCGATCTCCTGCGCAATGATACCAAGATGCTCGCTCACTTTTGGGTTTTGGGTTTTTACCACTCGCTGCAAAAAATAGGCTGAAGTCCCGATGATATTGAGCGGATTGCGCAATTCGTGGGCGATGCCGGCAGCCAATTGCCCCATGACTGCCATCTTCTCTGAGGCGATCAATTTTTGTTGCATCTCGCTGAGGCGCGCGCTGGTGTTTTCCACTTCCTTGCGCAGAGCCTGAGTATTCTCCTCCAAGGCTTGAAAGACCTTTTCCCGCGCTGAGGAGTCGCGCAGGATGCAGCCGATGCCGATTACTCGGTCCCCTTGACGAAGGGGCATGAGCTTGACGTCCACTGATTGGATATTCTGTCTGGTCTTTTTCAGCCGCCAACTGCTTCCGCTGGCTTCATTGCCGGTGAGTACACGGGGGATGAGTGAGTTGATGCTGTTAATGAAGAGATCCTCGAACAGCTCGTGGAAGGCTATTTGCTCCTCTTCCATTGCCAGGTCCGGCAGCAAGAATTCCGCCTTGCGATTGGCATGCTCGATTCTGCCTTCCCGGTCTAAAAAGATAACCATTTCATCGGCGTTTTCCAAAATCTCCCGGTAACGGGCGTTAACGTCCAAAAATCTTTTCCGACGCAAGACGACTTCGATACGGGCCAATAGCTCTTCGCGACTAAAAGGCTTGGTGACATAGTCGTCGATACCTAACCGTAACCCAGCGATGCGATCCTTGGATGCCGTTCGGGCCGTGACCATGATGATGGGGATGTCGCTCAAATCCGCATCAGCTTTGATCTGCCGGCAGAGATGAAATCCGTCCTTCTCTCCTTCCAGCATCACGTCAAGAAGAATGAGTTGAAAATCGTTTTGATGTACCGACCGTAGCGCGGTCTTGGGAGTGCTGCACCAGGTGACCGAATAGCCGCTGTCCTGTAAAAAGCGTTTGAGCACATAAGCTTGATCCTTGTCGTCCTCGATTAGAAGAATGTGTGGGAATTCGCTCTGGGATTTTATCTGCATAAATCATATCCCTCAAGATAGCAAGCGGATCAGTCTCTTGTTGATCAAACAGTCACGGACAACAGATTCGGCTGCAAATTAAAAAAGGAGTCTCTTCTGGACTCCTTTCTTCTTCCGATAGTAGCGGGGGCAGGATTTGAACCTGCGGCCTTTGGGTTATGAGCCCAACGAGCTACCAGACTGCTCCACCCCGCGATCAACTGCGGCCATAATATAGAACTATTTTGCACTTTGTCAAGTGATTTTATCGGCAGGGTTTGCTGCCAGGGTAAGGATGATAAGACAAGGCCCTGCACAATTCGCTCTTGTGGGATGTCAACTCCGAGGCCAAGGCGCAGGGCTATTTGTCATCTCGTTGATTCCGGGGTTCCGAAACTTCGACAGCACAAATCAACGCTGCCGCAGTAGCAGTTTTTATGCTTTTTCCCACTGTTCCCTGATCAGCTTGGCGGCAGCGGGTATAGTAACATTTTTGTCACCGACGGAACCGCATTCAAAGCTGATGAAATCTTGATAGCCAATCAGCTTCAGACCTCTAAAGCCGTCTACATAATTGTCGCCTTCATCCTCACCGGGCATTTTGCGCCTTTTGCGGCTGGCGATGTGTATGTGATGCAAATATGGGCCCCCCGATATGATCGCGCCCAGATCGCTGGTCTCTTCCCAGGTCATATGCCAAAAATCGCCCATGCAACAAACGCCGGGATTGTTAACGTCGCGGCAAATGGAAGCGGCGTCGGCAACTTGTCGGAGGAAGTAAGCCTCTTTTCTGTTCAATGGTTCCAAGAGGAGGCGCGATTTTACCTTTTGCGCATAATCGCCAAGCTCAGGCAAGAGTTGCAGTAGCATTTCACGGGATTCTTTGTGCCCAAGCTGTGTTTGATTGTTAAAAGCCGGAACCATGATCAGGCCGGTGGAGCCCAATTCACCCGCAGCCGCAAGGATTTCTTTCAGGGAGGCCATGGCTTCTTGTCGGACGGACTCCTGTTCCGAAATCAGAACGCCCTTAAATCCGGCACAGATGGCGCTGATTTTGATTTTCCGACCTCTCAGTGCATTTTGGAATTCTCCGATGCGGTTTGCCAGATTCTTGCCGCCGGGCTCGATACCAACAAAACCGTGCTGTTCCAAAAAATCAAGCTTTGCTGCCAGTGTCTCGCCCGGAGCAACTCCTTCTTGGCAGGACAGTTGGAGCTTGGCCTTTTGCGGCGGGTCCGGAAGTGTTATGGCGCCGGCCACTGTGGGCAACGTTCCGGCGGCTCCGGCCATCGCCGTCAGCTTTAGAAAATCTCTTCGTCTAACGTCCATGTTGATCCTCCTAAATTAACTAAGCTTCCTTTCCCTTTCCGGGAACGGGCACTTCGGCTTTTATTGGAACCGGCCCCAGGGCGTATTCTTTTGGTCCCAAGCGGAGATCGGATTTCATCATCTCGTCCCAGGTCACTTGCGTGCCGGTGTATGCTGAAATCCGACCCATAACGGCCACCAAAGTAGAAGTAGCGGTGTTGGCAGCCTCGTTGATGGGCTTGCCGGTGCGAATGGCGGTCACCAGATCTACATGCTCCTGAACGTAGGGCGAATTCTTTTTCCTCGCTGCGCCGCCTTGGCCCGCCTCCTTTTTAGGGTACTCATATTTCCAAGCGATGCTCCCGTCCAGCTTGTAGATGGTGTCTTTGCAATTACTCGATCCTTTGGTGCCAACCACGAATTCCGACACGTTGTTGACGCAGCCGTCGATTTGGCGGCACATGCTGTGGACATGCATGCCGTTTTCCATCTCGAAATCCGTGCTGAAGAAATCGTACTGGTCGCCGGTGACGCGGCGCATTCTAGCGCCAAAGGACACGGCCTTGACCGGATGCATGCCGGTGAACCAATTGATGACATCGATATTGTGCACATGTTGCTCCACAATGTGATCTCCTGAGAGCCAGGTCCAGTTGACCCAATCGCGGATCATCCACTCCATGTCGCTCCATCCCTGCTGTCGCTCCCTGTACCAAAGCTGGCTCTGGTTCCAGTAGCATCTGGCTGCGACAATTTTACCGATTGCGCCATTGGCAATCCGACTATAGGTCTCCAGGTATTCATGCTGATGCCGGCGTTGGGTGCCGGTGACCACGCAAAGTCCCAAAGCGGTGGCTTTTTCTGCCGTATCCATGATGGCACGGGCGCCCACGGGGTCCACTGCGACCGGTTTTTCCATGAACACATGTTTTCTACCCTCGATGGCCGCGGCAAAATGTTGCGGCCGAAAATGCGGGGGAGTGGCCATGAGCACCACCTCTATGTCGGAATTGATAACTTTCTGGTAAGCGTCGAACCCGACAAAACAATGGTCATCAGCAATGGTCTGCTTGGCTTCATTTTGCAGCTTTTCCCGCGCACCATTGAGGCGATCGGCAAACACATCGCCAAGAGCCACCACCTGCAAATTGGGGCCGGATTTCAGGAAATCCAAGGCGGCGCCGGTTCCGCGACCGCCGCAACCGATCAATCCCGCCTTCAGCGGTTTTCCATCCGGAGCTTGGTCTAAAATGCCAGAAAGGGCGGATGATTTTTGTGGACCGGTCTTGCTGCACGCCGCCAGCATGGAGCTGGCTGCCGCTACGGTGCCGATAAAGCTACGACGGCTGATATTGGTCAAATTCTCTTTCATGGGTCACTCCTTAACATCAGTTTGTCATCACCTGCAAAAAAAAGCTATGGATTTCTTGTCACGATCAGCATGGACTATCTGTCTGAGCTGGCTTTCCCGTGGAACTCTCTAACCACGCGAAATCCGACGTTTTTCACGTCAGAGTACCACCAAATGCTTTTGGGGGATTGAGGATCGGTGATCAACCAGTCATCATGCCGGGTAAAATCGCGCTCGGCGCAGCGCAGCTCGGTGGCGTCGCTTTCGTAAGAACCACCGCGAATGACGTTTTCATCCCCTGTCTCAGGGCCTTTGGGATCCACGATCACGGTATCGGCAGCGTAGGTGGCGTAGGCCTGCGGATCGTAATAGTCGAGGCAAAACTCGCGCACATTGCCCAGCATGTCATACAAGCCCCAAGGATTGGGCTGCTTGGTCATTGCCGGATGCGTTTTCCAGGCGCTATTGTCTTTGTACCAAACATAACGATTGATCGTGCTGGTATCCGTGCCAAAAAACCTGTTCAGGAGCGATTTGCGGCTGAGCTTTTTGGGATCGCCGGCAAAAAAGTAGGGTCCGGTCGTACCGGCACGGCAGGCATATTCCCACTCTGCCTCTGTGGGAAGCCTAAACTTTTTTCCGGTCACCAGTGAGAGCCACTCACAATATTGCCTAGCCGCATAATGGGTCATGGTCACGGCCGGTCGGGAGCCTTTGCCCCATCCTTGGTCCGGCGAACCGTAAGGAGGAGTCGGACCGGTGACCGCATCAACCGGACCGAGGCTCGCCATCTCGGTCTTACCTCTGGTCGCTGTTTGCGCGTAGAACACTTCCCATTCGTTCCAGGTGACCTCGGTTTTTCCCATCCAAAATGGGCTTACTCGGACTTGCACCGCCGGTCCCTCGTCTTCCTGCCGATACGGCTCGGACCTTGGACTTCCCATAACGAACTGGCCACCGGGAACGGCGATGAGATCGAACTCGACGTAGGTGTTGGGAATGTACTCAGTATAATTCTCAAATACGTCGGCGACAGCAGGTTTTGCCGGAGCCAACGTTCGGCCTTCGACAGGCGCTGCCTCGGCTATGACCTCTTCAACCTTCTTTTCGTGATAATGTCCAACCGTCAAATGGCAGTTGATGCATTTGACCTTCTCTTTGTTTCTCAGCCAATGGATATGCGCATCTTCACCCTTTTTCGACAGGCCAACGCCAAAGAGGTCCACGTGACATCGGATGCACGATTCGTTATAGGTGTAACGAACAGCATGTGCGAGCTCTGATTTGGCCTCCCAATCGATCTTGCTGACGTCTTTGAACAGCTTGCCGTAGACGTCGCGCGCTCCGGTCTTGGCTTTTTCCGTCAGATAGTAGATGCCTTCCGGCGGCAAATGGCAGTCGACGCAATGAACGACCACTCCCGATTTGTTGCGGTAATGGGTCGATTTCTTCCACAATTCCGTTGAATGCGGATGCACGTGACACGCTTCGCAGAAATGATCCGTGGAGGTATATTTGAGGGCCGAGTTTCCGGCCAACACGGCGACAACTCCGGCGAAAAAGCCAAGGAATATTTTGCTTTTAAAGACTGCAAGGGCAGCTACAATAATGATGGCGATGCGAGACTTTTTTTTCTTAGGGTTGCTCTTTGGAGAATCGCCGAGGTTAAAAAGCATCCTGGGTTACGGTTCCTTCCGGTTCTGAAATTGGCAATATTTGCAGAGTGAATTGTGAAAACAGGCTTGGCGAGGATGTGAGTGCTATATTGTTTTGCATGCGAAAATCATTTTGAGACGTCGTGGAGGTAAGTCAAGGAAGAGGAAGTTTCTTCCAGGTGAGTTTGTGGGCGATACTGGAGTTGAACCAGTGACCTCTGGTATGTGAGACCAGCGCTCTGACCAACTGAGCTAATCGCCC
>DYKH01000580.1 GCA_020722685.1 Caldithrix sp.
CCGTCGCTGCGGATCACCGGGCGCTCACCCTGCAAAAACGCCCGTATTGTTCCGGGAACAATACGGCTCCAGTTCAGGTCGCCGCCACCGTAAATATTACCACACCGAGCAATCGCCACAGGCAGTCCATAGGTGTAATAATAGCTCTGAGCGATCAAATCGGTGCAGCTCTTTGACACCTCATAAGGGTGGCACCCTTGCAGTGGCATTTCTTCGGTATAGGGAAGATTGGGTTGTGGACCGTAGGCTTTGTCACTGGAAGCGATGACCACCCGCTGCACAAACTGATTGTGAACGCGGCAGGCTTCCAGAAGATTGTAGCTGCCCCGGATGTTCGACTCAAAAGTGTGCAAAGGGAAGCGATGCGCCACCCCCACAATAGGCTGGGCTGCTAAATGAAAAACCGTGTCTATCTCGTGCTCATTAATGGCCCGTTCAAGGGTGTGGAAATCCTCCAGCCGACCGCTGACTACAGATATGCGATGAATGTCCCCACTCCGATACAGCTCCGACTGGGGGTCGGCGTCGCGCACCAGGGCGACCACGTACGCTCCTTGAGCCAGCAAATCCTTGACCAGCCAGGATCCTACAATCCCGGTAGCGCCGGTGACGAACACACGGCGCTGACTCCAGAAGTCCGTTTGCTTCATTTCAGCCAGACCCTCCAGGGGGCTTTGCCTTCCTCCCACAAACCGTTGAGCAGGCGCACATCACGCAATGTGTCCATACACTGCCAGAAACCATCGTGGCGATAGGCCACAAGCTGGCCGTCAGCGGCAAGACGCTCCATTGGCTCTCGCTCCCAAATAACGCTGTCGTCATCAACGTAGTCGGCCGCGCCGGGTTCCAAGACGAAGAACCCTCCATTGATCCATCCCTCACCAATCTGAGGTTTCTCTTCAAAGTGGGCTACCAAATCGCCGTTGAAAGCGATACCTCCAAACCGAGCCGGCGGACGTACGGCTGTCACAGTAGCGAGTTTCCCGTGGCTATGATGAAATTCTACCAATTTACGCACATCAATGTTTGCAACGCCATCTCCGTAGGTTAGCATAAACGTCTCGTCGCCAACAAACTGAGCGATCTTCTTGACGCGTCCTCCGGTTTGAGTATGCAGGCCGGTGTCTATAAGATGCACAATCCAGTCCTCGTTTTCGCCATCGCGTACCGTTATGTTGCCATTTCCCAAATGAACCGTCAGGCTATTAGAACGATAGCGATAGTTGACGAAATAATCCTTGATAATCTCGCCTTTGTACCCCAGCGCTACCACAAACTCATTGAAACCGTGAGTAGCATAGATCTTCATGATATGCCAGAGCACAGGACATCCACCGATCTCAACCATCGGCTTCGGTCTAATGGCGGTTTCTTCGGATAATCGAGTACCAAGCCCACCGGCAAGAATACCTACTTTCATAAACGACCTCCTACGTGCAATCCTATCTCAATCCAATGGGATATTTCGGACAACAAAACCTGGAAGCTCCCGTCCAATTGAATAAGTAGATGTTGATCGTTTTCTCGCAAGCGCAAGACTAACTCTTCTAACAAGAACAATATACCATACTAATAGCGATCATATGGGGTTTCAAACGCCATGTGGAACCATTCTCTCACGATGTTGGGCATACTCTGAGGCCAACCATCGATCACAAATTCGTGCAAATGATCTGCCAAATCCGATAGAACCCGCCCTGAGCTTGTCGAAGGGAAATCGGCAATGGTAAGTGAAAAGGCTGGCTTGTCTTTAGCTTGCGCCGCTTCAGCGCACTTTCGCGCTTTCCTTCGAAACTTCATCCTTTTTCCATCCTACTGGGAACCCGCTTAACTTCCTCTTC
>DYKH01000581.1 GCA_020722685.1 Caldithrix sp.
GTTAGGGACGCTGAGCGTCCAAGGTTGCGTTCCAACGCAGAGCGTTGGAACGAGAAACATGACCCCTCCTCGCTCCCATGCTCTGCGTGGGAGCGTAGTTGATCGCAAGCTTGGGGTATCTTTTCTCTCTGCTCTAGATTTGCCGGTGCTTATCTTGAAAAGTTTCTCTTGCAAATATTGCACTGACTTGCTATTATTTGGCAGGCAGACAACTCTTTACCTTGGAATACCATCCTGCAGGGAGGCTACAATGCGGTGCTTTGCAGCTCTATTTGCTCTTGGGGTGCCAGTAGTTCTTCTGTCGCAAGCGCCAACCGACTGGCTGCGATTTGAAGGAAAAACAGAAGCCGAAATAGTAAGCCTTTTGCAAAATTCGGTCAGATCTACCACACCCTTTCTCCTCGATAATGCCGCTGAACGCACGAACGCAGAGCAGCTCGAAAGCGATGTGCGGCAGAGAATTCAAAGTGAAGAACAAGCGTGGCAAAGGCAGTTTGAAAGCGTTTTCTCCACAGTGGCGGAGGCCTATAGTAGGAAGGTCAATCTGGAGACGCGCTTGAAAATTACTTCGGATGATATTCTGCGATTGAAAACGACCATCGAAAACCTTGACCGCCAGGTTGCAAGCCAACAACAGTTAATCCAATCCGGAGAGAACCAAAAGGCTAATCTGCTCAAAGAGCTTACTGAAAAGCTAAAAACCATCCCCTTCTACGTGGTTTATTTTGGCGCTTGTGACTATGTGAGCGCGGGGAAAACCCCCAAGGAAGTGGAGAAAGTCATTTTCCAGTCTGTTCGTCCTCAAGCTGTTGAGACCGTGAATGGCCTTTACATCAATGCCGAAGCCCAAGTGGTGCAATACCAACTTATCAAGGACCGAATTACTTCGATCTTGAGCGGACGCCTGCAGGTCGAAAACACGACCGATCGTCCGTTCATAAAAGCCATTTCCGGTACCAGCAATCGGGTCGCAGTAGTGGGCTTATTGGCGGTTTATCCTTGGGATGTGGAAGTTGGGTCGCTCGCTTTGCCCGGTTGGGTGCAACAGCCTTCCTTAGACATTTTTCCAGTCGAGAATGCAACCTTGTCCAAGTTGAACACCTATCCCGCCACTTTCGTCAAAGATGCCCAAACGTTCTTGGAAAAGGCCAAGACGCAAAATCTAACCTATCGCAGCCAACTTCGCTCGCTTTTGATGGATATTCGGACGCGGTTGGAGCAGGAAACGCAAAACATACTGCAGGCGCAGGAGATATTGGAGCGCCTCAAGAGCGAGCAGTTGTTCTATTCCGCCGAGCTGCGGAAGCGGCAAAGCGAGCGGGAACAAATAACGACGGATTTGCAGCCGTTTCAGCAAAAGTATCAACTGGCGAATAAGGCCTATAAAGACTTTTTGTCGTCGCGAGCGATTTACCAATTCCAGACCGACTTTCAATTAGATGAATACACAGCCTCGCCGGAGCAAGTATACGCCGCCCTGGTCAAGGCATGCTTCGAACGGTTTAGAGCCAATATCCGCGAAGAATTCCTGAGCTGGGTTACGGTAGTGGATTTTTACCAGCTTGCCGAGTTTCGCGCGAACCGAAGGGAAATCCCTGCCGCCCTTGAAGCCGGCAAAATACTATACAGCTACGTGCAGAACAATCTCGAAGGACGACCCACACGCGGTCTCTTGATGGTTCTTCGGGCTAAATTTGACATGAAGCAGATTCCAGACTACAGTCCGGTGAAACCGCCACAGACGGCGGCGCAAACTTCAACTTTTTTTAAGGACAGCCGAACCGGCATTCAATGGGTCTTCATCAACGGCGGAACTTTTGACATGGGCGATACCTTT
>DYKH01000582.1 GCA_020722685.1 Caldithrix sp.
TCTTGCGCCTGGTCCTGATCAGGTTTTTTATCTGAGCTGGATCTATCTCCACTTTCTTTGTAGGTGAAACTGAGGTTGAGCAATGTCCCGTTTTTTTGCGTAAAGTACGTATAAACCGGATGAACCGGATTTGGTCTTATTGTGGTTGACAGGAGGGGGCGTTGTGGGTGTATCCCAAAGTTTGTAAAGCTCAAGCAAAACAAATCGGGGCGTGGCGCCGAATGCATAAAGCCGGATATGTCCTGTTATACGTTGCTGCCGCTTGGTTTACCTCCCGCCTTCTTCGACAACACGGATGGTTTTCTCAGTCACCACTATAAAATTATTGGCAAGCATATCAGAATGCAACTTTAGCACTCGCTGTAGCACGGCGATTTTGTTTTCAGCCCGCTCATCCTCTAATCGCAAAAGGACTACACCTTTGTGCGGCTTTCTCATCCGAAATACAAGCTCTCCAAAATCTTTATCATTCGTGATCAAAATATAGTTTTCGAGATTTGCCTTCCGGATAATGCTGTCATCATCTAATCCTCGTCCCTCATCATAAACAGAAAATATCTCATGATCTAAACTTCGCAACCATTTAGCAACCGTGGGGCCGGTGCATTCGTCTATAAGAAAACGCACGTCTATCCCGCCTCCACTAAAGGCATGAATGTTGTGCTTTCGATGGTTTCTGAAGCGTACAGTAAACAAGCGGAGATATCCTCCTTTGTTAACCCGTTGTACTCCCGAATAATTTCCTCTACGGTTGCGCCATTGGCCAATAAATTCAAAATGTGCTGCACTGTTAAGCGCGTGCCTCTGATGACAGGCTTGCCGGCCATCACTTTAGGATTTAACGTGATGCGTTCAAGCAATACATTATGTCCCATCCTCTACCTCCTGATACATCATGCGGATTATTTTCTATTATAACGTTCCCCTGCGTATGACTCGTTCCTCGTTACGCTCCGGCACGATTATTTTCGCCTCGCTGCCAAAGCCTTCCCTTTATCATACTTCCTTAGCCCCTATATATCAAGATTCTCCGATGGATTTAGGTCAGGACGCACACCTCCTCTCGTTTCAGATCAAGGATGTAGCCGACCTTGCGCCTGGTCTTGATCAGGTTTTTTTATCCGAGCTGGATCTATCTCCGCTTTTCCTCTGATTGCCTTCTTTATCTGGACGGCGATCTTTCTTTTATGATCCGATATCTGGCGGTCATAGGGGTTGGATGAAGAGTCGGGATTCGACAGCATTTCAGGCCAGAGGCGTTCATATATCTCGCTTCGGCTTACAACCTCGCCCGGCCTTATTGCCAAGAGGCCCATAAACTTGAAGGTAGTGGGGGCAAGCTCTACACGAAGGCCCGCATAAAAGAGGAGATTCTGCTTTTCGTCAATCAGGATTCTTGGAGGATTGATCGCGGGTTCGGAGAGGTTCTCCGTCATGGCGAGGCTGGAACGAAACCGTAAAAGAAGCTCATCGTTCGCTGAAATCTCCGCAAAAGGTCGTATCTGATGCGCCTGACTCTCCGGATATCCTTCACCCGCCGGGTGCGCCCCACTGACCAAAGGCTCCTCACTGACCCGATGTTCTTCACCGGCCAAAGGCGCCTCTATGGGGGGACGCGCTTCTTTGAGCTTCACCCCCTGCGGGCCATAGCGGTTTTCACAGTATCTGTACAGTCTCTGGGCCAGCCTCTTTGGCAGGATCCTCTCCAGTTCTCCAAGCGGGAGTCCGGCAATTCTCTCCGGCGTGTCGTAGCCGTTTTTGACAAGCCGGTTGATGTAGCTGAGGACGGCCACAAAAAATGATGGAGAAATAATATAAAATGGACGAGAAGAGT
>DYKH01000583.1 GCA_020722685.1 Caldithrix sp.
CAATTCCCCATTATCGTTTGGGGCTGCCCGAACGACATCGCCCAGGGGCTGCATTATCGGGATTACTTTAGCCAGATCGATAGCGCCCATTTCAACACCATTTTTGCGGATTTTGAAACTCAGGATTATCAAGCGGCGCCGGCTCTGGGATTGCAGCTTATTCAGCCGATTTACTATCCTTATTGCGAAGGTCAAAGCAGTGTTTATGAATCCGATCGGCATGCGATCAAAGGTCAAGAGAATACTGAGCACTTTTCCCACACCAGCGTGGTGGGGCATGAGGTACGCGATGAAAACGCCGCTAATCGTTATGCTTGGTTGGCCCAAAGGACTGCAGATCCTGCGGGTTACATGCAACAGGGCTTACTACACCCCTTCAATAAAGAACAAAACGTTCTTCGTGAAGATGATCCATTGTATGACCCGCATGTCTTTTTTGCTGATTTTCGTCTTCGCACACCCTCCATTGCCAATCCACCCGGGGGTCAGACTGAAATGGTACGATTGTACGCCGTTCTGAACAATTCAGCCGGCGCTAACCAGACCCTTGCTGATTGGCAAGTGCTATATAGAGATTTCGTCGATAGCAGTGCGGTTGGGGAGAGCTATGCTAATTTCCGCCTGCGATTCTGCTTAACCTCGGATCAAGATTCATTGATCAATCCCGACAACCCCGCGCACGGAATCGACTATCGGGTATACTGGTACGATAATGCCGATGTCTATTTGGATCGGGTGACTGTGCAGGACACGATTTATTCAGTACTAATCAACCACGGTTACGACGCCGAGATGAACACCCGAATTGATACCTACAATCCCTACTATCCCGCGACACTCTTTCGTTGGTATTTGGAGGATGAGCCGCAGACGGATATGTATCGGGCCAACAATTACGTAAACACGTTCTTGGAAAGCCACACGCCGACAACGGCGCAAGATGTGCAGGCTACCGGCGGCGGTATTGATCGTTTAGGAGAGTTTATCAGCGTCATTAATCCTAACCAATTGGCATACGATTCCTATCCTTTCCAATCGGTGACCGACACCTCATCGAATAACTACACTGATCCTTTCAAAGAAACCTTGCAGACAGCCTTGGATAGCATGCTGCGAAATTTCGCCACGGCACGGCAATATGCCGACGATAATGATTTGGACTTGTGGCTTTTTCCGCAGGCTCACAAATATATTCATGAAGACGGCGAGATTCTGAGGTTTCCTACCAATACGGAGTTAAAGTGCCAGGTCTTCTTAAGCTTGGCTTATGGCGCACGAAGTTTGTTTTATTTCATGTATGTAACGGACCCCGGTTATGACACCAGTAGAGCTACTTTTATACCGAATAACCCCAAAGACCACCCGCATCATCTTGCAGGGGAAACTCGACAAGGTGGCCCATGGAGCGGCTCCGTTGGATTGGTGTGGTATGATTCGACCAGTAGCGCCTGGCTAAAGACCGAGACGTATCGCGCTCGGCGCGATACGATGTGGAATGCAGCCAGAGAGACCAACCAACTGATAGACTTGATAGGAGTTGATTTACTGAATCTGCAATGGCAACATTGCTTTTCCTCCGAAGAGACCCCTTCCGGTATTATCACGGGAATATCCGGCTCTTTCGATCCAGCTTATATCCAAGCAGGTTTATTCAGGCATTCAACCACCAGTGAGGACTATTTCATGTTGGTCAATCGCCGATGTTTGTCGACCGAGCAACAAGACGTAACCATTACCCTTACCCCAAGTGCGCAAAAAAGACTCGTCGAGGACCTTCTGGCCAGTCGCACTCCATGGGATGACAATGCGCAACGGGTAGCTTATCGTCTCCT
>DYKH01000022.1 GCA_020722685.1 Caldithrix sp.
ATTGTGATTTTGAAAGGATGCCTCCAGCATGACAGCAGGGTGAGCGGAGAAAGTTAATCAGGGGGAGGCTTTGTGCTTTTCCAACATAATCTACTTGAAAGAAACGGAAACCATGAAAACTTTAGCAGGTTTGCTTAGGTCGAGCATGCTCTTGATGTTTTTGGTAACCCAGGGACTGCCGGCGCCATCGGCATTCACCAACTTTGTCACCGTTAAAGGCGACCGGCTGATGGATGGCGATAAAGAGCTGCGATTCATCTCCTTCAACATCCCAAACTTGCATTGCATCGAAGACAATATGGCTTTCACCGAGACCAACGTCTGGCGATTGCCAAATGAATATGAACTGCGCGATGCTCTGGTGAGTGCGCGTGAGATGGGCGGCACCGTCGTGCGGATGTACACTCTCAGCGTTCGACGCAAAGACGACACACCGGAAATACCCCGATACGTTTTGGGCCCAGGCCAATTCAACGAAGAAGCTTTTCAGGCCCTGGATTTGGCGCTCGCTGTGGCCAATGAGGTGGGCGTTCGCATCATCATTCCATTTGTCGATAATTGGAGCTGGATGGGCGGCATTGCCGAGTATGCCGGATTTCGCGGCCAGCCGGCGCAGGCATTCTGGACCGATGCAGAGATCAAAGCGGATTTTCAGAAAACCATCCACTATTTGATCAATCGTACCAATACGATGACCGGAATCAAATACCGCGATGACAAAGCTGTCCTTGCCTGGGAAACAGGCAATGAGCTGAAAGACTGTCCCGACGCCTGGACGGAAGAGATGGCAGCATACATTAAAAAACTCGATCCGAATCACTTGGTTCTGGAT
This sequence comes from Caldithrix sp., assembly GCA_020722685.1. The sequence continues at coordinate 833 of DYKH01000022.1, forward strand.
GGCTATCATACCAGCGTTCTGCGCAGTGAGTCGGTGGCGAATCGCAACACGGACATCGTTACCACTCATCACTACGAAAACGATCCGCGCGACATGATCGAACATATTCGCATCAGCGCGGCACGCGCAAAGGGTAAGAAACCCTACCTGATCGGCGAGTTCGGTTTTATCAGCACCAGCGGGATCGCTGCGGTGCTGGACGAGATCATCGCTATGCCGCATGTATGCGGCGCGCTCATTTGGAGCCTGCGTTTCCATGCCCGCGACGGCGGATTTTACTGGCATTCCGAACCGGCCGCCGATGGCTTTTACAAGGCCTACCATGTGCCGGGATTCGCATCCGGCGAGACCTACGACGAACAACGCGCCCTTGCAGTCTATCGGCAGAAAGCTTTCCGCATTCGCAACCTGCCCCTTGCCGCGCAACCTCGACCATCCGCGCCCCACTTGCTGCCCGCCGATGACGTCTCCAAGCTGATTTGGCAGGGAGTCGTCTTTGCCGCTTGCTATGATGTCGAACGGGCCGAGTCTGCCAATGGGCCCTGGCAGATCGTCGGTCGCGATGTGTCGGATGCGGAGACGGCGCACCGGCCGCTGTTCAATGACGAAAGCGCTGAAATCGGCAAGAGCTATTTTTATCGCGTGCGCGCAAAAAATCAAGGCGGGATTTCCGAGCCTTCAAACGTCGCCGGCCCTATCCAAGTGCATGCCCGTACGCTGGTGGACGAGCTAATCAATTTTGGTGTGTTGTTCAGCAAAAGAGGCAAGCTCACTTTGCAGGCGACCCATTCGCGGCCGTTCAAAGAGGACGCGCATCGGCTGCGTGGAGAAGCCGGCGCCGAAGTCGTCTATTATGTGCCGGGCAGCGTTCGTGAAGCCCGGTGCTATGGGTTCGCCAATAATGTTGAAGGAATCTGGGAGGTAAGCGCCTCAACTGATGGCCAATCCTACCAGCCACTCAAGCCCTCCGTGCAAAGCTTTTTCGCCGGCAAAGCTGATTACGATTACCAGCAGCCCCTGCTTTTGTTGGTCCGTGAGCTGCCGGGCGGCAGCCGGTACCTAAAGCTCCGATTTCTCCATGAAGCCCAGCTATCGAGGGTAGAGATTTCCTATGCCGAATGATCTTTTGAAGCAATTAAGAGCGCAAGCCGCAACGGAGCTGCAGGAGCACATCTTGCCCTTTTGGCAACGCGAAGCTGTAGATCGGGAAAAAGGCGGATTTTGGGCGCGCATCAGCAACGACTTGCAGGTGCGCACACGCTCTCCCAAAGGCCTGATCCTCAACACGCGCATACTGTGGACGTTCTCGGCGGCCTATCGGCAATTGGGCAATCCGGAGTATCTGGAGATCGCGCTTAGAGGCTACAATTATCTTGTCTCCCGATTTGTCGACAAAGTATACGGCGGCATGTATTGGATGCTGGATGCCGACGGCAAACCCATGGATACCAGCAAAAAGATCTACGGCCAGGCGTTTTCGATCTACGCTCTGACGGAGTATTATTTGGCCGCCGGTTCGCAGGATGCTTTGCGTCTCGCACGCAACGTTTATGAGCTGATTGAAAGTTACAATTTTGATCGCCTGCACGGCGGCTATTTGGAAACGTCGAACCGCGATTGGTCTCCGACGGAAAATCTGCGCCTGAGCGATGTGGACATGAACGAGAAAAAATCCATGAATACTCATCTGCATCTCTTAGAGGCGTACGTAGAACTTTATAGTGCCTGGCCGGATGCCGGATTGCGCGGAAAATTGGCCGCGCTCGTTGACAATTTCACTGTACATATCATTGATCAGCATACTCATCATCTCCGGCTTTTTTTTGATGAGACCTGGCATTGCAAATCCCGCAAAATCTCTTTCGGCCACGATATCGAGACCAGTTGGCTTTTGGACGAAGCTGTGCGGTTATTGAATGATCCTCAGCTCAGCCAAACCATTCGCGACGTTTCCTTGCAAATGGTGGATGTCGTGCTGCAGGAAGGCATGGCGCCGGACGGCGGCCTGCATTACGAGCGGGACGAAATCGGCGATCTCGATCCGGAGGTGCATTGGTGGGTGCAGGTGGAGGCGGTGGTCGGATTTCTTAATGCCTATCAAAAAAGCAATCGAGAGATTTACCTTGATGCCGCTCATCGCGCCTGGCAGTTCATTATGACCTACCTTGTCGATCGCAAGCATGGCGAGTGGTTTTATAAGGTCAGGGCGGATCGCACGCCGGCGATGGAGATGTTCAAAGTGTCGGAGTGGAAATGCCCCTATCACAGCGGTCGCGCTTGTTTGGAGATCATGCGTCGAATTGGCAAGTGTTCAACTGACGTGAAAACAGAAGACCAACAGTCAACTGCCAACGTCCAACGTTAAATTGTCAATTAGCTGTTGAGAGTTGACAATTGAACGTTGAAAATTGAACATTGACTATTGGGCTTTTGCCGCAAATGAACTTGACTAAACATTTACTCCCATTGAAAGTCAATCCAGCCGAATTATGAGTTGTAGAGAAAAAGCTATGGTGAAAGAAGAGTTTCAAATCCGCCTTGCGCATCTGCTAAGAGACCACGAGGAATATGTCATCCGCAAGAATGAGCCTCTGCCTTGGAGCAATGGCATTTATCAGCGCTACAAATATCCGGTTCTAACCGCCGGTCATACCCCGATTTTCTGGCGTTATGACCTCGATCCCAAGACCAATCCGCTGTTGCTGGAACGCATGGGCATTAACGCGACTTTCAATCCCGGCGCTATGGAGATGGATGGCAAAATCCTCCTCATGGTGCGCGTCGAGGGCTGGGATCGCAAATCTTTCTTTGCGGTGGCCGAGAGTCCCAACGGTATCGACAACTTTCGTTTCTGGGACTATCCGGTGGTAATGCCGGAAACCGACGATCCGGATGTCAATGTCTACGACATGCGTTTGGTGCGCCATGAAGACGGATGGATTTACGGAATCTTTTGCACCGAGCGTAAAGATCCAAAAGCGCCGCCGGGAGATTTGTCGTCTGCCATCGCTCAAGCCGGTATCGCTCGCACCAAGGACTTGAAAGAATGGGAACGCCTGCCGGACCTTAAAACCTCTTCGCCGCAACAACGCAATGTGGTGTTGCACCCGGAGTTTGTCGATGGCCAATACGCGTTTTATACTCGCCCGCAGGATGATTTTATTCAGGCCGGCAGAGGCGGCGGCATTGGCTGGGGATTGTGCAAGGACATTACCCAGCCGGTCATCAGCCACGAGACCATTATCGACGAGCGGCAATATCATACCATTAAAGAGCTGAAGAACGGCTTGGGGCCGGCGCCCATCAAGACGCCGCAGGGTTGGCTGCATCTCGCCCATGGCGTGCGCGGCTGCGCGGCGGGTCTGCGATATGTTTTGTACCTATTCATGACCGACTTGCACGAGCCGACCAAGGTCATCCATAAACCCGGCGGCTATCTAATTGCGCCGCAAGGCGAAGAGCGCATCGGCGACGTTTCCAATGTGGTGTTTAGCAACGGTTGGGTGGCTTTGGAGGATGGCGCCGTTTTTATCTATTATGCCTCCTCCGATACTCGCGTTCATGTAGCGACCACAACTGTCAGCCGGCTGGTGGATTATGCACTCAACACGCCGGAGGATCCATTGCGCTCGGCGGCGTGCGTGCAACAGCGCATCAACCTCATCGAGAAGAACCTCGCCATTTTGCGCAAGTAGGAAGCCTTGCTGTTGTTATTGGGGCGCTCTCAAAAGGCAAGACCATTGAAGGCAAAACCATTAGAGAGCGCTGCTGAAGGATCACACAGCGGCCCGGCCTATCGTGATTGAAAACGATCTGCCTCCCATCTTCATAGGATAGGGCGTCGGACTGAATGCTTGTGAAATCGGCATCTCGCAGAGGCGGTTCTGAGACTAATTGTTTTGCCAGCAAATGGTTTTGCCATTCCTTGGCTCTGTTTGATTATACTTTTCGGTTTTCCATTATGATCATGCCTGCTTGTATAGGTCCGTCGTTTAGCCCGATCAAGGAGATGAGAGTGAGTTTACTTCGTATGTGTGGGATTCTTGTCCTTCTCGCTACGAGTGCACAGGCTCAAGTGACGGGTTTGAGCGAGGACTTTAATGACCAAGACTTGACTGGCTGGCAAGTCCCCGCCGGCCAGGAGCGAACTTACCAGCTTCATGCAGCAGATAGCACGCTGGTAGTAACCTACACCCGCACGGATAGCAGTTGGGACTGGGACAGCTTTACCTTTACGCCGCCCGTGCCGGTGCAGACGCGGCAAAATCCCTATCTCCGCCTGGACGTTCGCAGCGATGTGGCAGTCAAGCTCACCCTCAAGCCGACTTATGGTGACGGACAAAATGATTGGCTGGAAGCGTCAATCCCCGGCAATCGTCAGTGGCGCACGCTAACCTTTGCCTTAAATTCCTTCGTGACGGCCAATTTGATTCGCATAGACTGGTATCTGGACGGCGGCTCCAACCAGCCGGCGCAAGGCTTGGTGTATTTGGACAATCTGCGCATCGCCGGAGATTTGCTGGTGGTACAAGTCAGCAACCTGCAAGCCACCACGCTGGATTCCGACCGCATTGCCCTGACTTGGTCCTGCAATCACCCGGAAGCCGCCGGCGAATATCGGATTTACCAGAGCCTCGTATCCGGATTCAGTCCCGCTGCGGGAAATCTGGTGGGATCTACCACCACAACCAACTATGAAGCTTCCGCTCTTGAAAGTTACCGTATCTACTATTTTCGCGTTACGGCGATTGATACCTCCGGGCTCGAGTCCAATCCTTCCAACGAAGCCTTTGCTCAAACCTACGCCTCGGGAGCCGCTCCGCGCATTGCCATGCAAAGTGTGAACAGTACGGAAATCGGCCTTTATGAAAAATTCGAAGCCATCCTTTTGCTGGAAAATGCTGTTTTCGACAATCCCTATGATCCCGAGCAAATCGACGTTCGCGCCGTTTTTACATCGCCAACCGGCCGCCGATGGGACTTGTATGGCTTTTATGATAATTACCAAAATCGCCAGCAGTGGAAGGTGCGCTTTTCGCCCAACGAAACCGGCGACTGGAAGTACGTCCTATATGCGACCAACGCCAACGGCACCGGACGCAGCGTGGAGTACACCTTCCGGGCCGTACCTTCCGGGCATCACGGCTGGCTGCACACCTCGCCGAAAAATCCTCATTATTTTGTTCACGACGACGGTACGAGCTTTTACGGACTTGCTGCTTATTGGCCCTGGGGCATCAACAACAGCGAGAGCGGTCTGGGTGCATTGCAGGACTCCGGTTACAACCTCATCGGCTATTGGAACGTGACCTATGACGACGGTACGCTGATCGAATCCCTGGCCTCAGGGCTGGGCCGCTATGACCAAAACAAATGCAACCGCATTGATGCCATTCTGCAATGGATCGAGCAGCGTAACATGGTCCTCATGTTGGCTATTTGGCCGCACGACCTTTTTTGTCTGAATATGGCCGGCTGGGCTGCGCTTTGGAGCCAGAATCCCTATAAAGCTCTATGCAGCGTACTGGAAATCTACGAGAATGAGACTGCCTGGAAATATCAGGAAAAGCAATATCGCTACCTCATCGCCCGCTGGGGTTACAGTCGCGGCTTGGGCATCTGGGAAATTGTGAATGAAATCAACGGCACGGACGCCTGGGCGAACGGTCGCATTCCGCAAGCGGAAGGATGGACGCGCAAGGTGCATGCGTTTCTCAAGGCTCATGACCCCTTTGGCAGGCCCACCACGGCCAGCATGAGCGGCGGGCAATATTGGCCCAACGGCTATGCCATTTTCGACGTGCCCAACGTTCACATGTATGAGACGGGCTGGCCCGGCAAATTCAACGGCAATCCGCTGCGCAGCAGCCTGTGGACCTACCACACCGTCACCCGGCAAATGTGGGATGATTTTGCCAAACCCGCCATCATGGGCGAAGCCGGCTGGCTGGACAACTATGGCAATTACGCCGGCGATAGTGATGAATATGCTATCATGTACCACGATGCCCTGTGGGTGAGCTGGGCGAGCGGACTCGCTTCCACCCCTGTTTGGTGGGGATACGACCCGCGCGCTATGGGACCAAAGGTCTTGCAGCGAATGAAGATGTTCGCTCCCTTGGCGGCACAGATCGACTATGCCCATAAAGCTTTTCAGCCAGCAGAAGTGACGGTGGCCGATGCGGATGCTTTTGCCATGAGCGATTCCACCCAAGCTTTCGGCTGGACGCGCGACTTCTACGGCTACGATATTTCCGAACGCCTGATGCAGCTATCCGGCTTGGTGGATACTGTGTATTCGGTTCAATGGTTTGACACTTGGGCCGGGAAAACGGTGGAAAGTCACATTCGCCCGTGCATTCAAGGCGTGCTGACCGATCAGTTACCGCTATTGGAAAGCAGACCGGCAGATTTGGCCTTCACCGTCAAGATGGCTGAAATCGGCACGCAGCCAAGTCGCTTGGAGCTGCTGGCTTCTCCGCGCACGCTTTTCAGCGACGGCCAAAGCCAGTCCATCATCCAGTGCCATATCTTTGATGCTCAGGGTCGATTCTGCATTGGGGCGCAAAATCAGCTTCAGTTTTCCTTGATCGGATTAGGCCGGCTCGTCGGCCCGGCCTTGGTTGCGGCGCAGCAGGGTGTGGCCACCATCATTCTGCAATCGGATAGTACGGGCTCCGGCATCTCCAAGGTGGTGGTTTCATCCCCGGGCCTACAACCGGACACGGTCATCATCAAAATGACCGACGTGCAGATGCTGGACGATTTTGAGTCCTATGGCTCCGACGGCGGCTTGCAGACGGTCTGGAAAATCCGTTCCGGTACCCGTGCTGCCGTTACCCTTGAAACAGGACATGTCGCTGCCGGTACGCAGGCCTTAAAGGCCGAATACTCTATCGGTAACGGCCAGCCGCCCTATGCCGGTTTTTTTCGTGATTTTCCCCAGACTTTTCGGCAGAGCAGCTACGTTCGCTTCTGGCTGTTGTCCGACGCTTCCAAGCGCGATTTGGTCATCATGCTGAACAAGGACAGCAGCCATTACTGGCAATATCAGATCTCGCTGTCTTCTGAAGGAAAATGGGTCGAAGTGCCCTTGTCGGAATTCAAGGCGAATGCCGGCGATGCCCCTGTGGATCTTTCGCAGATAGGCAGCATTTTTTTCAACGTTGTCAAAGGTGCGGGCGAGTATGGCTCAGGCGTTATATACCTCGACGAGTTAGCCTTTGCAAACAGCAGTCGGGCGGGCGTTGATGGGCAAGGCATGGTTGAATCGGGATGGAGCTTTTCATTGCAGCAAAATTTTCCCAACCCGTTTAACGCAGCGACGGAAATTCGCTACAGCTTGCCGAAGCGCACGCCGGTTACACTCTCGATTTTTAATGTAAGGGGGCAGCTTGTCAGTCAATTGGTGCATGAGGTGCAAAGTGCCGGCGAGTATCGGGTGCTGTGGAACGGCGAAGGCTTGCCTTCAGGAGCTTATTTCTATGTCCTGCAGACAAGCGATCAAGTAAAAAAAGCGAAATGTGTGCTGCTCAAGTGAAAGGAAGAGCATGAAGCGCAGCGTCCCGTTTTTCTATCTCTGCATGACCATAGGCGTACTACAGGCACAGCCCCCAGATTTTGTACGGGTCAAAGGCACGCAATTTCAGCTCGATGGCAAGCCTTATCATTTTCTCGGTACCAACTTGTGGTACGGCTGCATGTTGGGACAGGCTGGGGAAGCCGGGGATCGAGCGCGCTTGCTGCGTGAATTGGATTTTCTGCAAAAAATCGGTATTAACAATCTGCGCGTCATGGGTGCTTCCGAAGGCCTTGGCTTGGAAGGCCAAATCCAGCCGGCAATTCAGCCGCAGCCGGGGAAAATCAACGAGTCGCTGTTGGTGGGTTTGGATTTTCTGCTGGCGGAAATGGCCAAACGCAAGATGTACGCGGTGATTTTTTTGAACAACTACTGGGAATGGACCGGCGGTATGTCGCAGTACATGTCCTGGGTCACCGGCGATCCATATCCCAGTCCTGCGAACCCAAAATTCGGCTATTGGGGCTTGATGAAAACCAGCGGGCGCTTCTATGCCAATGAGAAAGCCAACGAGCTTTTTCACAATTTTCTTCGACTGTTAATCAACCGAAAGAATACCGTTAACGCCCGGCTCTACAAAGACGATCCCACGATTATGGCTTGGCAGCTTGCCAACGAGCCTCGACCCTATCCTGAGGAGCAAGACCGGCCGCGGCATTTGCAGGAGTTCATCATGTGGGTGGATAAGACAGCGGCATACATCAAATCCCTTGATTCCCGGCATCTGGTCACCACCGGCAACGAAGGCTTGGCCGGCAGCCTGCAATCAGATTCGTGCTACATCCAAGCACATCGCAGCCCCAATATTGATTATCTCACCATGCACCTGTGGGTGCTGAATTGGTCTTGGTACGATCCGCAGCAACCAGAGAAGACCTATCCCGATGCGGAAAAGAAGGCTCTGCAGTATGTTGCACAGCACATTGCTTTTGCCGAGCTGGTCGGTAAGCCGCTGACCATGGAGGAGTTTGGTATCCCACGCGACAAGCATGACTACTCCTCAACATCGCCCACTTTTTATCGCGACCGCTATTACACTGTGCTGTTCGATGCCATGTACCAAAACGCGCAAAAGGGTGGGCCGATGGCCGGTTGCAACTTTTGGAGTTGGGGCGGCGAAGGCAAGGCGAGGGATACCAAGACCTTCACCTGGCAAAAAGGGGATGATTACACCGGCGATCCGCCGCAAGAGCCCCAAGGTCGCAATAGTGTTTTTAGCAGCGACGAAAGCACGATCCGGATCATCGAATCTTATGCGCGAAAGATGAATCAGTTGCCTTAGCAGAGGTATCCATGTTGTTGCGTTTTATCTGCCTTTTTGTTCTGACTCCTCTGGTTACGGTACAAGCTCAAGTGACCGGCTGTATCGAAAGATTCGATGACGGCATCCTAACCGGTTGGGAAGAGCCTCATCCGGTCACTTTTCATCTCACCGAGGCTAACGGCGTTTTGCGAATCGACTACAATCGCATGCCGAACACCTGGGAATGGGATAATTTCAACTATTCACCTCCCGCCACGAATATTAACGCCACGCCGCGCATCAGCCTGCGTGCCAAATCCAATGTCCTAACCGAGCTGACCTTGAAGCCGATCTACACGGATGGACGCAACGACTGGGTGCAAGCCAATTTGCCGGCGGACAATCTCTGGCACACCTATGTCTTTGAGCTTTCCCGCAGTGGCTCGACGATTATGAACCGGATTTACTTCTACCTCGACGGCGGCGCCAAGACGCCCAAGTCCGGGATCGTCTATTTCGACGATCTGGCCATCGGCGATTCAGTGCGGGTTTCCGCTGCCAGCAAGGTGGAAGAACTGGAGGCTGCACTCAATGCGACGACGGCGCTGCTCGTGAACAGCGAGGAAGGCGATGGCATCGGGCAATATCCCGCTGGTTCCAAAGCAGCCCTGCAATCAGCCCAACAGCAAGCGCGCGTTGTCTATCAGAATCCGCTTGCCACTGACGGCGAAGTGGAGCAGGCCATCTGGGATCTTTATGACGCCTGTGTCACCTTCGAAAGCGCCGCGCAGGTGGGAAATCCAGGCTTGATCGATTCTTTAGCTACTGCCAAAACCAAGTACCTTTATCTTAATCTGGAGCGATTACGTAGGGACTACCTGCTCTTCGGCATGCACGACGCCACCGGCTACGGCGTGGGCTGGAGCGGCGATGATGACCGATCTGATGTAAAGGACGTATGCGGTGATTATCCGGCGATCTATTCCTGGGATATCAATGCCGTGGATCAAGATCGCGAAATCGACCGTTTCACCTACCGCATTCGCGCGGCCCATGCGCGCGGCGGCATCAATACGCTTAGCTGGCACCAGTACGACCCGAAGAATCGCAGCTTTTATGCGGCAAACATCAACAACGAGCGGATCGTGGTCACACTTCTGCCCGGAGGCGTGTATCATCAATTCTATAGAAATCGATTGCGAAAAATTGCCGCATTCTTTAAATCGCTGCGCGGCGAAGATGGGCATTCCATACCGATCATCTTTCGTCCCTATCACGAGCATGACGGCGCTTGGTTCTGGTGGGGTGTAGGCCACGCCACCACACAGGAATACAACGACCTCTGGCGTTTCACGGTCACCTTTTTGCGCGATTCGTTGAATGTGCACAATCTTATTTACGCGATCTCTCCCTCGTCTTTTAACAGCCAGGCCGATTATCTCAAAATATTTCCCGGTGATGATGTCGTCGACATTTTTGGTATGGACTTTTATTTCAGCCAAACGCCCAACATGAGCGAAGAGCAGCTCTTTCTAAGCCGCTTGCGCGTGCCGGCGCAATTGGCCTTGTCGCGCGGAAAAATAGCTGCGCTCACTGAGGTAGGTCAGGAAACTCTGCCGACGGCAACCTGGTTCACGCAGTATCTGTTACCGCCTCTTAAGGAAGACTCTTTGGCTTCCACCTTAAGCTATGCAGCCGTATGGCGCAATGCGCATGAAGGGCATTTCTTTGCACCCTATCCGGGTCAGATCACGGTTGCGGATTTCATCCAGTTTTATCAGGATCCATATACGCTGTTTAATAACGATCTGCCGGACATGTTTGGCCCCTCTGCAGACGATCTACAGCCGCCGGAATTCGTTCGCTATCCCGCTGAACCATTCACAGCCACAGACACCACGATCACTTTATCTATCGAAACCAACGAACGCGCGTTTCTCCGCTACGGCCCGCATGACGCACCCTACGCTGGCATGCCGCACGAATTTAGCATCGGTCAAGGCGGACTTGTTCATTTGACCCAATTACATGGCGAACAGGGCCGGACTTACAATTGCTTTATTCGGGCTGTTGATTTTGCTGGGAATGAAACGCCGCAATCCACCATGGTGACCTTCACGGTGGATACTCTGCAAAAACCGGTATACTGGTACGAGCCTATTTACGACATCACGAACTGGCCACAAGGCAACGCGCCGCTGGGGTACAATAGCAGTGAAAACGTGACTGTCACCTCGGAAGCAAAGACTGTCTACTTTCGCGCAACATTTACTTTGCAGCAGGCGGTGGGGGCGTTGGGTATTCTGGTAAAATGCCACGATGGTGCTGTGGTATATCTGAACGGCAAAGAGATTGCCCGGCTAAATATGCCTACTGAGGGTCAGATCGGCTATGACACGCCGGCGACGGGCGCTAACAAGATCAATCAAGTGATTATCCTGAATCGGGAAGCTTTGCGGTCTCTTAATATTGGAGAGAATGTTTTGGCGGTGGAAGTGCATGCGGCCCTTTCTGCACCGGCTGACTTGTCCTTTGACGCCCGCGTTTTTAATCAAAGCGGCATTTTCCTCGATCTCGGGGCAGACTGGCATTACTATGATGCAGGCAAAGCGCCGAAGAATCTGACCATCGGAGACGTTCTTGTCCCGGTTGTAGCACCACAGGCGCGCGAGCCGCTGCGATTCTATTTGGCGCAAAACCATCCCAATCCATTCAATCCGGTGACGACTATTCGCTATGAGCTGTCTAGTGAAGGGAATGTGCGCATCCAGGTATTCGATCTAAAAGGTCAGGAGGTGGCCACTTTGCTGGACACTTCCCAGGCTGCTGGCGAATATCAAATTCCCTTTGACGGTCGGCATCTCGCCAGCGGCATTTATTTTTACCGGTTACAGACAGACGGCTATTCTGCCGTTCGGCGAATGCTGCTGCTAAAATAGAGACTGGCTACGTTTGCGGAAGGATGAGAATCACTGTGTTGCCCTCTTGGGGAGCAATCCCTTCCGGAAAGGATAGTCCACTAAAAAGTGAGCTTCGTAGGCTTGACAAAGAACGAGAGTGAACCTTATGAAAATGACCTGGCTGGATTTCACCATCATCATCGTCTATCTCTTAAGCATCAGCTTGATCGGTTTGTTTCTCAAGAAACGCGCTTCCAAAAATTTGAGCTCTTATCTATTGGGCGGAAATCAATTGCCCTGGTATTTGCTCGGCTTATCCAACGCTTCGGGCATGTTCGACATTTCCGGCACCATGTGGCTGGTGACCATTCTTTTCGTCTATGGTTTGAAGAGCATCTGGCTGCCCTGGCTGTGGCCTACTTTTAACCAAATCTTCCTGATGGTTTTTTTGTCGGCTTGGCTGCGGCGATCCAACGTCACCACCGGCGCGCAATGGATTGGCACCCGTTTCGGCAGCGGTCGCGATGCCACCCTGTCGCACACCATCGTGGTTGTCTTTGCCCTGATCAGTTGCCTCGGCTTTCTCGCTTATGGGTTCGTCGGCCTTGGCAAGTTCATTGAGATTTTCATTCCCTGGGAGGTGGTCTCTCCGCACATTCCCTTCGAGGTGAATCCGGCTTATGTGCCGCATCTTTACGGCATAGTCTTCACCGTTTTCGCCGTCTTGTACACTGTTTTGGGCGGGATGACCAGCATCGTTCTCGCCGATTTGGTGCAGTACATCATCATGACGGTCGCCAGCGTTCTCATCGCCATCATCGCCATGAAGGCGTTGTCCTCGCAGGTGCTGGTGGTACCGGACGGCTGGCTCAGTCCCTTTTTCGGCTGGAAGTTGAATCTGGATTGGAGGAACATCATTGCCGAGGTCAATGCCAAAATCGCCAGCGATCAATTCGATTGGTTCACCATCATCATGATGCTCATGCTGTTCAAAGGCATTTTAGCCAGCGCCGCCGGACCGGCTCCCAACTATGACATGCAAAAAATACTTGCCACGCGCTCTCCGCGCGAAGCGGGCATGATGAGCGGTTTCGTTTCGGTCATCCTCATGCCGGTACGCTATTTGATGATTGCCGGCTTTGCCGTTCTGGGATTACTATATTACGATCGACTGGACCTGATCGTCGGCGCCGGTCGCCTCGACTTTGAGCAAATACTTCCTTCTGCTATTAGCGAGTTTGTGCCTGCCGGACTGATGGGCATACTTTTAGCCGGATTGATTGCAGCTTTCATGGGCACCTTCTCCGGTACCTTGAACGCCGCCCAAGCTTACATCGTAAACGATCTGTACCTCAAATACATCAAGCCCCAGGCTTCCAACCTGCAAGTGCAGTTCATGAGTTACAGCAGCGGCATTCTGATGGTAGTTTTCAGCATTGTTCTTGGTTTTTTTGCGCAGGATGTGAACAGCCTTCTGCAATGGATCGTCTCGGCCCTGTATGGCAGCTACGTGGCCTCCAACGTGCTCAAGTGGTATTGGTGGCGTTTCAACGGCTACGGCTATTTCTGGGGCATGTTGGCCGGACTCATTCCCGCACTCGTTTTCCCGCTCGTCTTCAAGCAGACATTGGAGCTTTACTACTTCCCGCTGTTGTTGTTCATTTCCGTGCTGGGCTGCTACGTGGGTTCCTACCTGAGTGAGCCGACCGAGGAAAAGGTCCTCATGGACTTTTACAAGACGGTTCGTCCTTGGGGATTCTGGAAGCCCATTTATGAGAAAATTAGAGCGCAGGAGCCGGGCCTAAAGAGAAACAGTGATTTCAAACGAGACGCAGTTAATGTCATTGTGGGGACCATCTGGCAAACCGGATTGGTGGCATTGCCCATTTATGTTGTGCTAATGAAAACCGGTTCCATACTCATTTGTGCCGCTGTTGTCCTGGCAACCAGCTTTTTTTTGAAGAAGAATTGGCTGGACAAATTACGAGATTGAAAGTGCAGGGATTCCTTTGTTTCTCAGAGAAAATGGCCTTGGCAATCTGTGATATTCAGCGGCTGGTACGAGGAGCCTTTGATCGTAAGGATTTCATGGCTAACGGGTCGTACTTCCAGAAAGACAAACGCCAAGATTAACTTGGTCGCCGAAGGAACAAGGGCCATCTGGTTCCCTTTTTGTGAACGGGTGCCTGTACGAACAACTGCGCACGCCAAGACGAAAAATAGCTTGAAATTCCCCGAAAAAATTTGTATCATTTCCGGCGTCGTTCGGGCCCGTAGCTCAACGGTAGAGCAACGGACTCATAATCCGCAGGTTGTAGGTTCGAAACCTACCGGGCCCACATGGACTTTCCCACCTTTGCGAGAGGGATGCTTTTTCTCTTTGCTCGGCATCCGCTGTCTTGTCCCAAGCCAAAGGTACAATTTTTGTAACACGTTGTATAGACGGCTAATGGATTTTGATCGACATCTCTGACCGGCATTGCCTTCTTCGAATCGCCAACTTGCCGCCTTACCAAGCCTGAATGACAACTGCTGAAGAGCTTCTGTGATAACGCGAAGTAGTGATGGTGAGTAGTCTGTATCAACTTGGAACAGGCCATCTCCTGCAATACAGTTTTGCATCCTTTCACAAAGTTTATGCTTGACTTTTAGCCAATGGCAACTTACATTTGCACCAGATTTTACCCAGCAGTGAGCCGGCCATTTCAGTTGCCGGATGACCTGCTGGATTCAAGTCAGCCGAATTGGGTTCGTTGGGATTATATGTGATGGCAGAAAAGAGAGCACAAAGTAAATTCCCGCGGGAATTTTCCCAAAAGGGCATTGCCGAGTTTGATTGGAGATTTTTTCTCATCGTGCTGCTCTCGTTGTTTGTACACGTCGCTGCCGTCGTATATTTCAAAGCTCACCTGCCCAAACTTCTTCAAGCAAGCACCATTTCTCAAATCCAAAAGCGATACGCGAATTTACTTTTGGAACGAACGACGCCTCCGCCGGCAACTCTGCCGACCAGTGCTGTGACCTTGCCCCCGAGCGAAATCCTCGGCACGGAAGCGAGTGCGGGCGCTGCCGCGGCCTTAGAATCCGGAGGCGCACCTGCTCTCGGCGCCGCCAGCACTCCTGCAGCCGGAGGCGGAACGATGTTGAGTGCGGAAGCGCGCTTGCCCACTGCCGGCGAAATGGCTTTGGCCGGAAGGTCAGGTGCTAATCGACGCGCCTCGGCCGTCGCCGAGGTGGTCAACGCGGTCTCTTCGGTCGGCTTTTTGGCCGTTCTCACGGCTGGAAGCGGCTACGTGCCGGAGGGGTATATTGACAGCATCAGCAGTTACGGCGACGTGGAAAACAGTCGCCTGGGAGAAGTGCTCGCCGGCATGGACGGTACACAAGTTTCCCGCGGCCCGGACGGCAAAGGCTGGACCGGCAGCGGAAACGGTCGTTCCGGCAGCGGAATTGGAGACGGTCGAGTGGTGCGTGGCACGCGACGGGAGAGCCGTGCTTTGAACGTGGATGATTTGATCGGAACCCTGCAGCCTACGGCTGCCATCGAGTTTGACAAAATCAATCGGAACGAAACCTATACCGCTCTTGCCGGGGCCATCGATAAGAAGCCGCCGATTCCGACCACACCGGAAGAAAAAGAAAAGCTGCGGCGAAAGCCTGATTTTGTGCAAGGGGTCATCAATAGGCATCGCATTGCCATTACCGATTGTTATAAGCGGCTGCTGCGCACCCAGCCGGACCTGAAGGGCAAAGTCGAAGTGCGATTTGCCATTAATCCGGAAGGCCGGGTCTCCTGGGTGGAAATTCTCAATTCCACCATCGGTGAGCCGGAATTGGATTCGTGTATTCTTTTGCGAATCAGGAATTGGAATGACTTTGGCTTTGGCGATCCAACAGCGCCGGATGAGGTTTATCGCCAAACATTTACATTCGGATATTAAGCGTTTTCGATACGTCGGATCGTGCCGAAAGGTTGTTGCAGCCCTTCGGCTTTTTTGTGTCTAAATGTCAGAATTGCTTCTATGCTTGATTTTTCCGGCAAAGTTGCCTTGATTACCGGCGGTTCACGCGGCATCGGCAGGGCGACGGCCATTTTGTTCGGCAAGCTGGGGGGAACCCCTGTTGTAAATTACCTCAGCAATGAGACTGCAGCCAAACAAGTAGTAGCGGAAATAGAAGTGATAGGCGGCAAGGCCGTGTCTATCGCCGGTGATGTCTCCGATCTGCGACAAGTGAAACGAATGGTGGACATGCTTTTGAAGCAGCTTGGTCACATCGACATTCTAGTCAACAATGCCGGGGTTTGGCTGCCCTCGTCGATTAAGCAGTTTGATTTCGCCGCATATGAGCAAACTTTGGCCATCAATTTGACAGGAAGTATCAATTGCTGTTCAGCGGTTGTGCCCGCCATGATCGAGCAAGGTGGGGGCCGCATCATCAATATTGCCTCTACCGCAGGACAGAGAGGCGAGGCGGGCTATTCCCCCTACGCAGCTTCCAAAGGAGCGATCATTAGCTTTACCAAGTCACTGGCGGCTGAGTTGGCTGCGGACAACATTCTGGTCAACTGCGTAGCTCCCGGTTGGGTAGACACCGATATGAGCGCAGAAGCCATCCGGCTGGAGAGCGAAAAAATTTTCTCCGCCATTCCCTTACGCCGGCCTGCAACCGCCGAAGAGATCGCTTGGCCGATCCTATTTTTGGCATCGGAAGGCGCCAGCTACATCACCGGCGAAATTCTTAATGTGAATGGTGGATCGGTCCTCTGTGGATAACCAGGAGATTGGAGGAGTGACAAGCGATATCGAGAAATTGCGTACCGGCAAGCTAGCGCACCACTTTCTTGCTCGTCTGCTGGCAACACATGCCACAGCCGATGAGCGAATCATCGTCGGCCCCGCAATCGGCGAGGACGCAACCGTCATTGACATGGGGGATCGCTACCTCATCGCCAAGACCGATCCTATCACGTTCGTTGCGGAGCAAATCGGCTATTATGCCGTGCAGGTGAACACGAATGACATCGTCTGCATGGGCGGGCAACCCAAATGGTTTTTGGCCACCTTGCTATTGCCGGAAAAGGGAACGACCGCTGAGCTGGTAGAAGCAATTTTTGCCCAAATTGCCGATGTTTGCCGGCAGGAAAAGATTGCCTTTTGCGGCGGACATACTGAGGTGACCGTCGGCATCGATCGCCCCATTGCGGTAGGGCAGATGCTGGGTGAAGTGGCGAAGGACAAATTGATCACCAAAAAGGGGGCGAGAGAAAACGATGTGATTATTTTGGTGAAAGAAATCCCTATTGAAGGCACCACGATCATTGCGCGGGAAAAGGCTGTGGAGTTAAAGGAGCTTTACTCGGAAGCTTTCGTGCGTCAGTGTCAGAATCTGCTCTTTAGTCCGGGCATCGGCGTGCGCCGCGAAGCGGAAATCGCCTTGGCGGCCGGCGAGGTTCACGCCATGCACGATCCAACCGAGGGTGGTTTGGCTACCGCCCTGCACGAGTTGGCCACGGCAGCCGGTTTGGGCGTTCGCATCGATTATTCCCGCATTCCCTTCTTACCGGAAGGGAAACTGCTTTGCGATCAGTATGAGTTGAACCCTCTCGGCTGCATCTCCTCGGGTTCGCTGCTCCTCGTTGTTTCACCCAAAGTAGTGCAACCCATTCTGACGGCTTTTGCCGCTCACAGAATCGTCGCCGCGGAAATCGGCCTTATGACCGCGCTGGACTGCGGCAAAACCATGCTTGTGGAGGGGAAGGAAGTGGAGTTGCCCATTTTTCCGCAGGATGAGATTGGGAAGATATTTGCATAGAAATCGGATCTGTTCGAATTGCTCACTTGGTTCTTAACTCTGACAGGGTTCCAAACCCTGTCAGAGTTATTCGCCCAAAGATTGGGGGCGAGAATTTTCGCTTAAAGTGCAGAGAGCAGAGTTACCTTGAAGGATCAGCCAGTTCCTTCATGAATTGATCCGCCGTAATGATGGAGATGTTTCGAAACGGATTAAGGACGAGCAGGTCTTGATCGCCCGTAACGATATAATCCACTCGTACTGTCACCGCGCTTTCCAGAAACTTGTTGTCCTTCGGATCTCGACAAGCCTCGATCTTTTCGGAAGGCTTTTCAAGACGAGAATGAAAACTTAACAACTGCCGGAATTGCTCGATATCATCTTGCGATAAGTACTTTTCGAATCTGGGAAGTTGTAGGACAGCAATAAGCTCGGCGAGTGTTTCTTCAGAAAAAAGCAATTCGAACTTGTCCTCTTTAAGCCGTTCCAAGAGGACTCGCAGTTTTTTGCCGAGCAGAGCGCTTACCAATACATTCGTGTCAACGACGACCAGAAGCGGTCTCTTCCCGGGCACGTTCTACCTCCTCTTCAATCTCACTTTCACTAATGGGGTAGATGGCTTTCCTCTTATCTATTTTCGCAAATAGCTCGTCCCATTGGGATGAAAGCACCTGGGGCTTCAGTCGCTCAAATACTTCCAGCTTACTTTGAGGATTCAATTGATCCACCAATTCATAGACTTTTTCCGCTTCAATAGTCAATGTTGGCATAACAGTGTCCTTCCTAAAATACTCACTCAAATTGCAGGTTGATACTCGCAGGGGTTAAAATATCAAAATAATGTTAGACATCAAAGTTTATTTTTGACAATGTTCAGAGATCGGCCTTATGACTGCGCCGGAATGTGGCAAAACCATGCTTGTGGAGGGAAAGGAATCGGAGTTGCCCATCTTTCCGCAGGATGAGATTGGGAAGATATTTGCATAGAGATAGAAGCCCCAGAGGCCTGTAGCCTCTGGGGCAGAAAACTACGGCAGCAGTGTCATCTTCTGCGTCTTCACAAACTCACCCGACTGCATGCGGCAGAGGTAAATGCCCGCACCGACTTTTTCGCCAATCGGGTTTCTTCCATTCCACCGCACAAAATGATTGCCGGCGGGCATGTCGGCGTTAACCGATGTAGCGATTTTTTGGCCGAGAACGTTGTAGATTTCAACGCGCACTTTGCTCGCTTCAGGCAAGGCGAATCCAATGTTCGTCTCCGGGTTAAATGGATTCGGATAGTTCTGACTCAAATCAAAAATCTTGGGCACGCTGGTTAAGGCTTGCCCCCTAGGGCCTTCCTTTTCAAACTGACTCTGGGAACGGCCATCATACACATGGGTTAAGCTATAAACCAAATCCTCCCTCTTGTCGTCCAATCCACTCACAACCACGCGAGTGTAGACCTTTCGCTTGGCAAAGCAGGAGACTTCTGCCGCTTTGTTTACTATCCTCCTTCCCGACTCTGAAATAACTTCTTCCCGCCCTACTTGCAAAAGCTCACTGCGATCATCGGCATCCATCATTTGCAGTGTGACCGTTAGCGGCGAGGATTCCGACGCCGCCAGCTTGCCGGAATTCAGACCGTAGGTACCCAACTCCACGACCAAGCTTTCGGCCTCACTGGGCACAAGACAAGGCTTGCTGTCAAGGTAGCTCCAGAACTCGTGACCGGTGCGGATGAGCAAAGTATCGTCTACTGCCGTGAATTTGAGCGGTATTGCAGCGCCGTCTTTGGTGCGAAA
Organism: Caldithrix sp.; assembly: GCA_020722685.1. The sequence continues at coordinate 20,135 of DYKH01000022.1, forward strand.
ATAGATATCGCCCAGATCGACCGTCAACAACGCCTGAGTGCTGTTCGCTACCGTAACGCGCCGGTGATACTTGTCAGCAAGAAGCTCATGCTTCTGCAAAGTTTCGCTGCTGAGGTTCAGGTTGTAGGGTGAGCTGCTGCCGCTGGTCCAGATGTACTTGGCCGCGGAAGGAGGATTGTCATTCCCGAAAGATATGGAGGTGTTTGGTGAAAAGCCCGGCGCTACTAACTGTCGGGCAGACCAGATACCGGTGCCATAGTTGTAGGTTGCCTTGTAAATGCTCGAATATTCGTCCCACAGCATGGCCAGATTGCCGGAAGCCAAGTTGGTAATGCTCGGTTGTTGAAACTCTTTCACGTAGGATTGCACCGCAGACCAGCTCCCATCAGTACCCGATTTACGTTGGTAATACACCCCCTCTGCCTCAAGAATCGGATCGACCCCCTGCCACACGATATAGGCATGCGGCTGAGGCTCATTGGCATCGGAGGTAACCTGAGAACAACTGGCCGTAGTGCCGGAGCTGCCGGGCACGGTTTCCGCCGTGCCCCAGGCAGTCGTATTATTGCTCAAATTCGTATGGTATTTGTTGAGCAAGATCGTGCTGCCATTATCATAAGTAGCATAGATGTCGAGAAACGTCCAATCGAAAGAAGCGCCGGGAGAAAGGCTGGGATTTTTGTGAGTGGCACCTGTGGATGGCAATAGCGCGGCACTGGACCAGCTCGTCCCATCGTTCTCAGAATAGCGATGGGAAATGCCCGAATTGGTCTTCCAGCAGCCCAGCAAACGAATTTTACGAATTCCCCCGGAAATGCGGACTTCCTTTCTGGTCAAGACGGGCTGAGGATTATTGGGACTGGAGCAAGTGATGCTGCCAAGGCTCACCGTCGTGCCCCATCCAGAGCCTAAATTGGCACGAAAGTAAATCGTATAGCTGCTGCCGCTGACATATTTTTGCCACAGCGTATATATTTTGCCATTTTCCCAAACAATTGACGGATACTTGTTATTGCCCAAGCCGTCACTGATCCTTAGCGGATCCTCCCAAGAAGTTCCGCCGACGTTCGTGCGCCGGTAGATGATTTCACCGCCGGATTCATAGAGGAGATGGTAGCGATTATTGCTATCCCGCACCAAACGCCGGCCGGTGTTGTAGGCAGTAGCCGTTTGGCTGAGGGATTGGCTGGGATAGCCGAATTGGGCGGTAAAAGAATAGCTGTAGTGCAGATCATCAATGTAAACATTTCGGCTTTGCGCGGTCACTCCATCGCTCCACTGGGAAAAGCCGTAGACGATGCCGCCCACACCTTGCGGAGAGATGGCTTCAATGGTTTTGGTCAGCGTCCATCCCCAGTTAAGGGTGTTGGGGGTATTGTAGTTTGTGCCGTCCATCCCAATTTGGCCGCCGGAGAAGCTGTTGGTGGCGGTGGTCGGAACGAGCAAAGCCGTTCGGTTAGGTGTAGGATCACCAAAAATGTTCCATATCTGGAGTGTGTCTCCTTCAGAAATCACATGCCATGTGCCATATTGATCTTGATATTTAAGTTCGTCCTCTTGTACGAAGTATCTGATAGGTAAATCGTGGTAATTCGATTTCCAATCCCTGTCTCTGAAATCTATTTTGAAACCTATAGAAAAAATCTTGCAGTTGAATGTAAACGCGTACCAGGCCCATGCCATATCGGGCCACTCACTTTCCTTGCTGTCTGCAGCATCAAAGCCACACCTATCATTGCCGGCACAACTTGCGTAAATATTGCCGTATAGAGAAGTGGGCAGAGCAATACCTTGGCCTACTATATAGTCCCAACGCGTTTTCCCAGATACGGCCACACCAGTAACTTCTATTGTATCACTCGGATTCTGAGGATACTCGTCAAATATAAGTTCGCCTATTTCCAAAATAGAATCTTGCGCAAATATAGATTGACTAGCAAAACACACCATAAAGATCGCTCCACAAATTAGCACGACAAAACGTAGCAACATGGCGCATCTCCATTTCAATGGGTTAGTCGACCGCAAGTAATTTCACTGCTTTTGAGTGAGCCCCGCTCGCAGTATAGAGCACGCCATTCTCTCCTATGGCGCCAATATCGGTGTAGTTCTCGTATAGCTGCTTTACAAAGCTCACATCACCATCATGACTATACCCTTGCAACAATCCCGTCATAATACTCATAAAATAAATAATTCCTTCATAATCGCAAATAAGTGGACAATAAGAAGCTCCACCCGGGGTCGTCACCTTCCATCGGAGGTGACCGCTATAATCCAGCGAATATAACGACCCAGATTGGAAATAAATGTGACCTTCGCGGTCTATAGTAATCCCCGATCTAATTCCATCTCTTTGGGCAGAGTACTGAAAACGCCATCGCTCTTTGCCGCTGGGGTAGAAAGAGAAAAGGTATGAACCGCTAGTGCTATCTGTCCCTGCACAATAAATGTTTCCCTGTGAATCAACTGCAGGTGGGCCAATCTGCTTAATCCCCATTCTTTTTTGCCATAAGATCGAACCATTGGCCGCACTCACGGCATTCATGCTCTGATCCAAGCCTTGAAGATATAGCGTTTGCCCATCAGGCGATATGGAAATAACACCCATTAGCACGCTTGGCTCGGATTCAAATCCTGCCAGTCCAAAGGATTTCCATTTCGGTGATCCCCAAGGATCTATTGCATGCAGGAAGCCATCTGTAGTTGTTGTGTAAATAGTCCCATCAAGACCGATGTTGTTGCCGTATTGTACTGTCGCGCCGTTTAGTACGGTGGCCCACTTCACAGTTCCGTTGGGGTTCAACGCATAGAAGGTGCCTATGTCAGTGCCGCCCCACGTGCCTAAATAAACTGTGCTATCAACACCCACTATTGGAGATCCCGCAAACTTAGCAAAAAGGCCAACAGTAGGTCGGAAGGTCCACTTGATGTGGCCTTCCGAAGTCACAGCGTATAGTATGCCCGTTCTCGATGTGTCTTGTTCAACGCAAACATAAATAGTACCGTCTGGGCCAATAACTGGCGGTGCAAGAACTTTCTCGGCGACCGATGTTTGCCAGAGGATTTCACCATTGCGTGGCCCTCTAAACGGAGTTCTTCCCACGGCTTGAGGAGTTCGGAGAGCCATCGGCCAGGGTGAATCCGCCAAGCTGGGCCAAGGTATATCAACCTGCGGCATGGTGGATGGAATAGCCGACGGCTTTTCCGGCTCCAAAGGTTTCTTCTCTCGCGTGCACGCGAATGACAGCAGAATCAAGATGAGTAGAGACAGGTAGGATTTGTTAAACATAGCAATCCGCCATTCTTCATAGCTCACAAAGGATATTACCCTCCGGGTGAAAAAAATGGATTGACTGTTCAGCCAGGGGCACCGTCAGGGAAAGCGATTATAGCTCACTGTCCACAAGAATTCGTCTATAGTTGAGTATGGCTGATAGATTGGCGTAGCCCATTTGTAGTCTCATATCAATTTACTTTTCAATGGTTCAGTGTCAAGTGGAATTTTCCCATCTTGATAAAGACGGACGTTTTCCTATTCAATGTCAAAGGTAGGATGTGATTTTACCGCACCACATTTTGTGATTACACCCAGCAAATGGTGCGATAAAACCGTACCCTACTTACTAAAGGCAATGCAAGACAGCAGTCAACTGCGAAACTGTTGGCTTTTTAAAGGAGTCCGAGGAATTCATCGACTGTAAGCCCGGTCTGATGAATGATGTTTGCCAGGGTTCCCGTGGGAGTATCTTTGCTATGGAGAGGGACTGTCACTCGTCTTTCGGGATTTTCAACGTGAATCAGCCGGGCATGACTTCCAGTTTGATGATGTACATGAAAACCTGCCCTCTGAAGTGCCTTGACAACTTGTTTAGGTTCAAGTGAAGGAAGTCTTGGCATCAGGCAGCTTCCAATGTGATGGCCAGCCGCATCTTAATAGGTTCTTGTTCGATGTTCACATCTTCGGGTATCTCTTCTCCCAACTTTAGGGTGCTTTCCACATAACAACGAATCGCGTCCTCCGCCATCAAGCGAGCTTTCTCAATCGTTTCACCAAACGTACATATCTCAGGAATGGCGGGTACTACTACATTATAGCCTCCGCCTTCCATAGGCTCAAAAAAGACAGTATAGCGATATTCTTTCATTTTACCTCCGTCAAGGCGGAAACTGCTTAACGCCTTCACTTTGCCGGTTACAGATCTCCGCTGCTGAACAATATCCAGAAAGTCTCACAACAGCTTTCCTGCGACTGAATTATCCCGTCCCATATCTTCAACCAACGCCGTTGGCTATTCCAATCCAAAACATTCGGCTTTATTATCCAAGAGGTTCTTCTTTACGCGGCGGAAGCAATGTTCCTGATCAAAAGTTTTGATGCAGTCACAAACCTACCGTTCCGGGAGTTCGTTTAAAGTCGGTCTTTGCAGTTTCGATATCCCAATTAGCACCGGAAATTTCGGAATGCCCAAGCCTCCGGAACGGTTTTAGATTTGGAAAAATCTACATCCGTGCCAACAACCCCACTCTCAACCTAAACCGTTCGTCCCAAGCACCCGGATCACTCAAAATGCCGCCGACGCGATTGTAAGAATCGATCCAGAGAACGTTCTTCTCATCGAGGGTGTTGAGAGACTCGCAAAAGAACGAGGCGTCTAATCCCAGCACGGAGAATTCTTTGTTGAAGCGCAAATCCAGATAGCTGGTGGATTGCATGCGAGCGTTGTTCGGTCTCGTGGCGTCGCCGCGGTACTCAGTATACGGCAGGGGACTGTTCAAGCGAAAGAGCACGTTGAGGCCCCAGATGCCGGATTTGCGAAAATCCAGGTCAGCCACAAAAGTATGACGCTGATCCCAGCTCAGATAATACTCATCGATGGGCACGCGCTCATCGATGGTGAGCCAATCGAATTTCTCCGAACGCTCGGATCCCGTTCCCTTGGCCACCATAAAGGTGTAGCAAATTTTCCCGGACAGAAATTTGCCCACCTGCCTTTTCACAAACAGCTCGGCACCCCAAATGCCGACTTTTTCCATGTTCACGTAGCGCGCGTACCCGGTGCCGGCCAAGGCCCCTTTGCGCTCATTGAGAAAGGTGTTGTTGTCCACCAGATTGGTCACGTCCTTGTTGAAAAACGTGGCATCAAAAAGCCAGTCCTGGCCGAACATTTGTTTGTAGCTAACCTCGTAGGTGATGGTGCGCGCCGGCTTTAAGTCGGGGTCGCCCAGCGGGGAAAAGCCCTCGCTGGTGCTGAGATTGGAATTGGTGTACAGATAATCGAACAGCGGCATCTGGAAAAAGTAGCCATAATTGATATGTACTTCGTTGCGGGGAGAGATAGGCAGCGCCAAACCCAGGCGCGGACTGATCTGGCTCTTTGTCGATGCCTTCACTGTTTCCTGCTTGTCAATGATCCATTCGCTGCGGTCGCCGTAGACCTTGTTTTCCAGCATGGGCCGTGAAGCGCGCGGATTAAAAAAGTCCCAGCGCAGGCCGAGATTAGCGATCATCCCTTCATACTCGATCTTGTCTTGAATGTAGGCCGAGCCGCGAAAGGGGAAATAGCGATAGTCCGTGTCATAGCTGATGTACATGGGAAAATCTTCGTCGTAGGTGGCCAGCTCCAGCCGTTGTACGCTCTTTTTGTACAGATCGTAATAGGTCATCTCCAGGCCGGTTTTGAGCTGGTGATTGAGGCTCACCTGACTCACCAGATCGAACTTGCCGACTGTGTGCACCTCCTGATGATCCAGCCACCAAGGATAATCGCCGGCAATGACCCAGCTATTGGGGTCCTCATTCTGATACTTGACCGCGGCTTGATCGATGGAGGAAGCGCCATAGATGGATTTGAGCACATTGTACTGGCTGAAGCGCAGCTCATAGAAGGTGCGCGGGCTGAGGGTGTGCACGGCGCTCAGACTGATACGATAGCTGTCTTTCGATCGCAGCGGCAAACCGGCAACATGCTTTTTCCATTTGTGATCGTACTCCGTCCAATCCCAAAGAGAGAGCAAGCCTTGCAGAGAGATTTTGAGCTGCCGGGCGGCAAACCAAGTGAGCTTGCCGTTGCCGTTGAAATTGCTGCTGGAGCGGTCATTGAAAATGCGCAGCCGCTGGCCGAATTCCTCGCGTTTCCAGCGCGTGTAGGGGGCGCGATAATCCGCCGAGAGATAGTAGCGCAGCTTGGAAGCCTTGAAGAGCGGCCCGCCGAGGCTGATGTCGGAAATCATGTCCTGCTCCAGCGTGCGGCTGTCAAAGGGATTGGAGTTCTTTTGAAAGCGCAGAGTCGATACTTCAGCCTCGGCCCGCTGCCGTTCGCCGCCGTCCTTGGTGATGATGTTGACCACCCCGGACATGGCGTTGCCGTACTCCGCCGCAAAGCCGCCGGTCTGCACCGTCATGTCGATGACTGAGCTCATGGGCAGCTCCGTGCCCACCTTGCCTTCGATGGCCTCCATGATCGGCAGGCCGTCCACCAGGTAGGACACTTCGCTCTCGCGTCCGCCGCGAATGTGACCGGCAGCCACTCCCGGCTGGATGTCCACGATTTCCTTGACCGACTGCACCGGCAAATGGTCGATCTCATCTTTGGAGACGAAATGGGTGGTGGCGGTCACGTCTCTTTGAATGAGAGGCCGCTCGGCGGTGACGTTGACCACTCCCATCTGCAAGGCTGCGGGCGTCAAGTGAAAATCTATCACGGTGCGCAGATCCATCAGCACGGTCACATTTTCCTGCACCAGCGGCGCATAGCCCAATATCTGCACGGCCACCGTATGCTTACCTGCCGGAACGTTGTTGATCAAGTATCGGCCCTCCTCGTCGGTGGTGGCTCCCAAATAGGTGCCGCGAATGAGCACATTGGCCCCGGCCAGGCCTTGTCCTGTCTTTTTATCGAGTACTTTACCGGCCAACGTACCGGTGATGCCGGCAAAAATTTCTGAAGTGAACAAGATAAGAATCAATGCAAGTGCAGTGTGAAAAAAATAACCGGGGATTGGAGAAATGGAATAGGGTTCTTTCATGGTGCAAGAATCCTCCTTGCAGATTTTGAACGGTCTGTTTGCTTGTGGCAGCATTTTGCGTTTTTTCAATCCATTGGCGGCATATAAACGAGTATATTGTCCTGGTAAGGAACGTACAATTTTCCTTGCAGATCAAAAGCCATGTGCTGAATCAATGATACTCTCTTGAGGAATCCCGAATCATAGATAAAAGCGAGGCATCGGGTTTTGCTCACCTGCATGGCGGCGTCATGCCGATACAGCCAGTTGGTTCCCTCATCAAAAGACCAGATGTTTTTTCCATCATAGGCAATGGCGGTCGGATGAAGGCCGGGGCTGGCATATTCGGCAACGGGTTGCGTCGAAGCTCTGCTGAGCTTAAAAATTCTGTAATTGGTCGAAGTCGCCCAGATGAATTCCCCGTCGTACGTCAAATCGACTAACCTGTGTGGAGCGGCAAACTGTCCCACCACTTGACCGGTTCGCCGGTCGAGAATACAAATTTCCGGGTTGGATAGTCCACCGGAAAATGACAGATAATTCGGCGTGACCCAAATAAGACCCGACATTTCCGGATTTTCTGTTTCAAAGACTTGGGAACCGATGACTATTAATTCTTCGGATCGATTGCCTTCATAAAGACGAGTATAGGTAGTTTTCGATTCCGGATACGGCAGCCACTCACCCAATGTAGCTAAGGTGTTGGCGTCCTTCCAGCATAAGCCAAACTTCCATAGTTCGTCTTGTAAGGGCACTCTATGTCTTTCAGATGCAAACAAAACTTCAGGTATTTTAATAGCAAGAGTGGAATCCCCGAATCCCATAAAGAATTTATCCTCCAAAACTTGCACCCCTTCTACAACGCACGAGATTTGGTATGCGCCCGGATAGACGTCAAAGCTCAACTCACCTGACTGATCGGTGGTATCGCGAAAACCGTACCAATCCACAAAAATCCCCGCATCAGAAGCTGCATACAAGAATACATTTTGCATAGGCTCACTGGTATCAATATTCACGATCTTTACTGTTAGCTTGTAGATAGGAAATTTGGGCGCGTTTATATCGTGTGATTGTTTGTGCCAGCAGTTTAGCAAGGGGATTAACAAGAAAAAAATAGTTGTAGCTCTTTTTGTGGACAATAAGTAAATAAATCTGTGCATCGCTGACCTCATCTAAATAAAGTTTAGGGAAGGGAGTAGTCACCCCTCCCTAATTCTTGCATTTAGAAAGGCATATCGGTGAAATCAAAATCATGCCGTTTTGAATTTTCAGTACTGGGTAGAGTATCATACTCCACAATGATTCTGCCTCTATCATTAGCCATCATGCGATACTCTCCAGAATAACCTACAATCTTTTGATAATAGCCTTGAGCATTAGATTCTGTTGTATAAGTAGTGCCAGTACTGACATGCTGCAAGGTTATATCAACTCCTGCAAGATAAGTGGAGCCATCGTAACAATAACCATACCAGGTCTTTTCCGCAGCAAATGCATTAGTCGGCTTGTAGGTTATTGTGCCGGAAAATGCCATGGAAAAAATAATTGCTAAGAGAATGCTCGCAAAAAGCCTGTTTCTTGACTTCATGGTGACCTCCTTGGCAAAAATAGATATGCTTATTTCTCTGTATTTATATGTTAGCAGTCTTTTGAGGTGTTTGAACCTTATTATGTTTTATAGGAGGGGATCGAGAAGAGTACCTTAACAATAGTATTTATAAATTAGCTATCACGGCTATCATCCCACACCTTAGTAACCTCAAAACTACTTATTGGAGGTGATGAATTGCACAATGAAATCAGAAACAGATCGATATTTTGGGCGACATGGATATTTTCTACTTTATTAAAACTAAGACTCTATACTGTGTATGGCTCATAATAGTTTCCAGCCATGGTGGAAATTTGCCCTAATAGTCCGTTAGCTTGAATTCATATACGCTTGCATTATCGCTGGCCCATAAGGCTCCGGAAAAGTCAAAAGCTAGATAGCGGAGATCGGTTAGCAGAAAAGCTCGAGTGTTTTTTTCATCCCAGCCAAAAGGGCGAAAGCTGGTGCGAACGACGAAATTTTCACTAAGGTCTAAAAGCAGATTGGACGCCTGATCGTAGATCCACATATTACTTCCGTTCCAGGCAATCCCATAAGGCTGTTGAGCCACGATCTCATAGACGTTTTCCACAACAGAAGGATGAACGCCGAATTTGATGATCTTGCCCGGCTCGGCGGTTGCCCAGAGATTGGTTTTGGTGGCCGTCAGGTCCCGGAGAGTGTACGCCGTCTGGGTCGCGCCATCGATGATTCCCTTGGAAGGATCGATGGAATAGACGCTGGTGCCAGGAGATTTGCCGTCGGTGGTCCAATATCTTTCCAGATAAGCAAGACCGTAGAATGCCGGATTATCTTTGACAATGATATCTGCACCGAGACGCTCAAAGCCCTTGGAAAAATCACCCAGCAAAATGGAATTAATGAGCGGGTCATCGCTGTGGCGCTTCCAAGCAGCGACGCCAGCCATCCTTTCCGGGGACGTCCACCAGATTCCGGTAAAGCGCGGATAATCGGGAAGTGAAAAAGCTCTGCGTGCCACCAGGTACTTCGGCAAGGCCAGCTCGAATTGCTTGTCTTCATGCTGCATCACTAGGGTTTCCTCAGCCACAGGATAGCCCTGACGATACCCGGTGAGAAGATAGGTGCCGGGAGTGATCTTGGCGTAAGAATATTCACCTTCAGCATTGGTCGTGTCCGTTGCTTCCGTAAAGTCGTAATCGTACAGCATCGACTGCGCGGTGAGCCTGACCACCACGCCTTGCATGGGCTGCCGGGAATCCAGGTCCAGCACTTTGCCCGAAAGCAAATACACCGGCGTTTCCGGTGCAGTGACCTCGTGGTGCTGCTTCTTCCAGCAATTCAATAACAGCGGAAGCGAAGCCGAGAAGATCAGAATCAATAAGGCTTTTCTAAAGAGCATAGTTGGCGTTCCATGAGAATATGATTCAATTTTCAACTCTGCCACGGTTCCCAATCCTGCTAGAGCTGCCGATCGCTGACTGCTGGCCGCTGTAATCAAGTTTATGTGACCGCAGAAAAACTCCGACAGGGATTAAAATAGTGTCAGCGTTCATGTTGCCTTTGCGTTCTTGGCGTGAGCTTTGTTTTCTCGCGCCAAGCCGCAAAGCGAAGCCTTCTTGTTAATCACTTTCCTCCCTGGACGAGTGGTTAATCGGCTTGGGCATCACGGAATCAACTCCACGAACGGACTTCCAAATAATCTCGTTCAAGCGAATTTCCGGGGTGGCATCTTCGCGGGAGAAATTCATGGCCAAACTTTCCTCGGCGCCGTAGGCCAGATTGCTGTTGCGCTCGTCCATGGGAACCTGCGGGCGCAAGGCTGTATAAGGTGTCAGGTCCGGCTTGTCGCTAAAGCAAGCAAACATCGGCAGAGCTGCGGCATCGTACTGGCTCAAAGGCGGCAGGCCGAGGATCAGCTCCATGGTGCGCAGCATGCTCACGGTATCGTACATGCTGTTGTCTACCATGCCGCGGCGAATGTACGGGCTGATGGCGTAGGCGGTGGAGCGATGCGCGTCCACGTGATCCGGGCCGTTCTGCGCGTCGTCCTCGACCACAAAGATGGCGGTTTGTGGCCAAAACTTGCTACGGCTCATGGCTTCTACCACCTGGCCGAAGGCGAGATCGTTATCCGCCACCATGGCTCTGGGCGTTGGTGCTCCGGGTTTGGTGCCGGAAGTGTGATCGTTTGGCAAGCGCATGATGGTGAAGCGCGGAAAGTCACCGGACTTTTCAAACTCGTGCAGCTCGCGAATGAATTCTGCGGCACGCAACGTGTCGGGATAGTCCAAGTCCCAGGGACGGAACAGCGGGTCGTAATGTCCTTCCAATGCCGGATGCCGGGAAAAAACGGAGTCTTTCTCCAGATCGATGAATTCCCCATAGCTGCGATAACTCACGCCACGCCGGGCAGCCGCTTCCCAAATGTAGCCGCTGGTGGGAAAGGCGATGCGAAAGTTGCCTTCGGAAGGATAGGGCAGACCGCGACCCGAGTAGCTGGTGGGCCAAGTCTTTTCCACAAAATCCGTGGCGATGGCGCCGGTGCTCCACTCGTGGCCGTCGGCGCTGACTTCGGCATTGACGTAAAAGTTGTCCAGCAGAACAAAGGTCTCTGCCAACGCGTGGTGGTTTGGCGTCACCTCGCGGTCAAATAGGCAGATGTTGGGATCGCCGTTTCCCTGCGGCAAATCACCGAGCACCTGATCATACGTGCGATTTTCCTTGATGATGTAAATGACGTGCTTGATGAGCGAAGGCTCGCCAACCCGGCGCGGAATGGCGTGCGCTTGGGTCGCCTCGCCTTTCTCGATCAGCTTTTGCGCCGCTTCGTTAAAGCCGTTGTTTTTCGCCACCTGTTTCGTGTACTCGGCTAAACGCAGCCCATCCGGTACCGGGATAACGGACACTGTACCTGAGAACATGCGGCCGATGTACTGCGTTTCCTCCGTTCGCTTCTCATTGGGATTCGGTCCCTTGGGATTGGCAGCCGAGGAGAGTCCCTTGCCGTTGGCTACAAAGATGTTGTTCCCATCCGCGCTGACCGCTACGGCTGTCGGATACCAACCGACGGGAATCAGCCCTTTGACGACGCTGTGACCCGGCCGGCTGATGTCGATCACAGCCACGTCATTATTATCCGCATTGGCGACGTAAAGCGTTTTGCCGTCCGGGGAAATGGCCAGACCGTTGGGGGTGCTGCCAAACGGCGCGTTGGGATAGGGAGGCAGCCCGATGGTTTCTAGAACAGCATGGGTCTCCGAATCAATGACCCAAACTTCGTCGGTGTTGGCGCAGGCAATGAAAAGGGTCTTGCCGTCCGGGGCAAGCTGCATGGCGTTGGGATGGTCGCCGACGCGGATTTTGACGATCATCTTGCGAGCGGCAGCGTCGACGATGGCCAGGCGGCTGGCGCCCCACAGGCTGACAAATGCCGTTTTCCCATCTTGGCTGAGCTTGACATCATAGGGATGGGCGCCTAACAGAATTCGGGTCTCGATCTCCCCGCTTTGTAGATGGATGATCGCCAGACAGCTATCGCGATTCTCCGCCACGTACAGAGTCGCGCCATCGGACGAGATCGCCAAGCCGGCAGGGAATTTGGGTGAGGCCCCCAACGACCCCACCATGGTCTTGGGATCCGCCAAAGTGATGACGCCGGGGTCGATGACTATTTCCGGCTGGAGCATTTTTTTCTTGAGGTCGATGGCCGGCTCCGGCATGGCGGTTTTCCCTTCCAGCCGCCAGACCAAGATCTGATCGTCCGCTCCTCCGGAAGCATACAAGTGTTTGCCGTCCGGGCTGAATGCCAGGCCGAAGAACGCCTTTTTCACCTCCAGCTCGCCGAGCTTTTGCTGCTGCTGTGCATCGATCAGCGAAATGAATTGCCGGCCATAGCCGTTGTTGGTGACAGCGAGTGTCGAGCCATCGGGAGACAGAACCATGTTGAGCGGCAGTTCGCCGATGGGAATTTGCGTCCCCGCTGGCGTGAGCACCCAGCGATTTGGCAGTCGCGTGCCACCCGAGAAAAGACCGGGGAGATCCGGCTTTTTTGAGCATGAGAAGAACGAAGCAAGAACAATCCCCGTGAGCAAAAGGCACAATGTCCGTTTCATTGGTGAGCCTCCATAATTGGCCGCTGTCCATGCCCTCTCGGAGGTTCCAAAACCTCCGGGAAGTTTTTGCAGGTTTGCCGACCAAGTTAAGCAAATTCTCCAAAATGTCAAGCGCTGTTTGCTACCCACCGGTTGGCCGCGAAATTTGTTGTCTTGATTCTGAAATCCGTGGCGTTCACTTTTTCGTCAAAAATCGTAACCAATCAGGGGGTGTTGTACCGGCACTGTCATTCGGATGTTCAGGATATTGCCTACGCAGAGGATGGTAGATTGTGGATCGGTGGTTTAGGCGGAATGAGCATCTATCAAGACAATCACCGCACTTCGGCCTTGACTCCTGAAAATGGCCTGCCTAACGTTTTTGTGCGCTCGGTGACCCAAGGACCGGGTGGCCGGATGTGGATCGGCACTGAAAATGGCTTAGCCCGATTTGATGGCAAGGAGTGGTCCCGGCGCCACAGCAAGCGCTGGCTCCTGAGCGATGATGTTCGCGATGTGGCTTTTGACGCGCACGGCAACGCTTGGATTGCTACGGCTTATGGCGTGAGCGCCATCAAGCATCGGAGGATGACTTTGATGCAAAAGGCCGATTACTTTGATCGCATTTGTCAGGCGCGGCATGTCCGCGAGCCAGGATTGGTGGAAAAGGGCTTGCTGATGACTCCCGGCGACGCCTCCACCTGGCAGCCGCGCAACGACGATAACGACGGTTAGTACACCGGCATGCACTTGGCAATGGAATCTTTTCGTTACGCCGCCACCCGCGATCCTCGGGCCAAGTCCCATGCCAAAAGGGCATTCGAGGCTTTACGCTTTCTACAAACCGTGACCGAGACCCCCGGCTTTGTGGCCCGCACGGTCATTCCCAGTGACTGGAAGCGCATGGCTGATCCGAACATCACGTGGACGGAACAGGAGTGGGCGGATAACTATGTTCATAATGCGAGGGAAAAGCGGGTGGAAAAGCGCTGGCGGCTTTCCCGCGACGGCAAATGGCTGTGGAAAGGCGATAGCAGCAGTGACGAGATTACCGGCCATATGTTTGGCTACCTTTTCTACTATGATCTTGTTGCCGAGCAGGCCGAGCGGAAGGTCGTGGCCGAACACGTCGCCAACATTGTCGACTACATCATCGATGGCGGCTTGGTCATGAAGGATATCGACGGCAAGCATACTCGCTGGGCGGTTTGGCCCCCGGAGAAGCTTAACCATGATAACTGTATCTTCTCACTCTATTTAATCAAATCTTTGGCAAAATTCCTCGCTTTATTCAAGCAAAAAATTATTCTCACTTTTGCTGCCTTGTATTCATATTCTCTCTCAGAATCGGCCGTAAATAAAAAAGTCTTCGGAAAAGGCCGTCATTCCATTCTCCGAAGACTTCACTAAATCAACTGGTGGTACCCTATACTCATTTCTTCGGAAAATGTCAAAGATTATTTTTCGCTGCTGGTTAACCGCTATGACCTGTACCTCAGCGGCTGTCCAAGATGCGGACACGACCGTCTGATCCGCGGGGGATATTATTGGCGTTCGGCTCTGCCGGCCGGTGATCGCACCCGCGTTCAGCGCATTCGTGAATTTGGCATTATTTTTTGCTCACCTTTTTGGCGAGCTGAGTAAGCTGTTCTTTTGTAAGAGGCTCACCATAGCCGGCATAGTGCAGGATCGGCTTGGCGGGGTTCTTAATGGGAATCCACTTGCCAGCTTGATAATCCTGGTAAATCATTTCATAGTTGGTCCCATCCGCAACAGGTACAACGCCACTCAGATGTCTTACTTCGCCCTTTTCAAGCCAAGTCAAGGGCAATTTTCCCTTTTGAGCTTTTTTGGCAATTTCCGTGGCATGACAATCGTCGCACTTTCTGCCGTCCTTCATCACGGAGTGACTATGCTGGGGAGCAAACATGAGAAACGTTTTGTTACCTTCGACAACGAAAGTCTGCATGTTGGCTGATGTCACTTTGCCATTATGATTCATCAAAAAGACCCAGCCGGAAATGGGAAGGGAAACACGCTTACCCTCTTTGATGAGAGTGCTAAAGTGACAGTTAGAACAACTGACCACGTGGCGATCGTGACAAGCTTTACAGTCCAGCTTGCCGTCATGAACCGTATGGGAAACACTTTGGGTAACAGACTCATGGCACTTTTCACATTTTGCATCCATCGCGTCTTTTTGTTTCATGGACGTGTACTCAGCACCGTCGCCATGCATCTCCCTGGCCGTGTGACAATCCAGACATTGCATTTCCTTGGCAAAGTGCACATCCTGTTGATTTACGGCCCGGTCGATCTTTAGGATCGCGGCTTCCCGAGCATGGCACTTTAGGCACATCTCCTGGTTCCGAGCCGCTTTTGCTGAGTAGGAAAGCTTCCCATCGGTCCCAGTCTTGTGGCAGGCATCGCAGCCGGATACATGACAATTTTGACAACTTAATTCGGAATACGGCATGCCGGTAATGGTCTCCAAGCCGCCATTGGCTTTGTCGTACCAGTGCGCCATTCCTTTGGCGGTGTGGTGCAGACTGGTAAAGAAAAAACAGTCTTCCGTTTTGGGTGTCTGCGCCGGCGCGCTGGCCGTCAATCCCATACCAGTGATTGTCAAGAAAACAAGTAGTGTGCTTCGCATTCTCTCCTCCTTTACGTTTCTTGTTTGTTAAAATGGTTACCCAATACAGGATGGATTATGTTTCAGGTTCTCGTCTTAGCTTGGGGTCTGGCAATGATCGAGACGACCAGCGCCGCCAACGCGTTAAAGAAAACGATGGTGTATCCCGTCGGAAAATCGAATTGATATGAAACGGTTATGGAAACGATATTGATGACAATACCGATAACCCAGGCATTGATGAGCGGAATGCCTCGCCCAATGATGGTGGCGATCAAAGCCGGCGCCACCAGCAGGGCGAAAAGTACAAAGACGCCGGCCAACTTGACTGCGCTTGTCACCGTTACGGCAAAGGTGACGAAAAAAAGAATATCGCGAACAAAGCCATGGGTCTTTTTTTGAAAGAGAAGAATGAGCAATCCTAATATAACGTACAGGACCGCGGTTTTGATAATCTCCTCTAAGGGTGTGAACAGAATGTCCGCGGCCATCAGTTTTTGAAAAGCTTCCATGCCGTGATAGGATTTGGAGAGCAAGATATACACGGCGGAAAAACCAAACGCATACAATAGACCGATGAAGGCTTCCACATTGTTGCTTCTTTGTGAGATCCAGGCGATAATCAGTCCGGCCAGCAAGGCAAAGCTGAGTGAGATGGGGTAAATGTAGCTACCCTCGAAGAAGAACAAGGAAACCGCGGCGCCAAAGGCGGCCATTTGTCCGATGGCCAGATCAGTGAAAATAATGCCCCGGCTAATGATCTCGAGACCGAAATAGGAGTTGATACCCAATAGTACTACCGAAAGCAGGAATGCCGAAAGCAGAATGTCAGTCATTGGTCAGCCTCCTAACGATTTCGTCAAACAATGAGAAGATACCCTCTGTTTCGGGGACCGAGCCAACATCATGAGGCACCTTGATGAGCTTGATGGCGAATTTTTTTCGCCAAGTGCTGGGAGGCTTCTGCCGGATTGTATACGTCCTGCAAAATGAAACGAACGTCCGAGGCCGTGATTTTCTTTTCCAGCTCTTCTATGTGTTTCGAGGTGGGGGGAATTCCCGGCAGCATTTCCACGGTTCCCAGGAGCTTGATCTGATACCTTTCCAAAAGATAGTCCAGATTTTTGTGGTATTCGATCACCGTGGTGCCTTTTATTTTTGCCAATTTCTGCGACCATTCCTCGATCTTCAACTGCCAGCTTGCAGCGAAATCAGCATAGTTCTTATCATAATAATCAGCGGATGCGAGTTCGAGTTCGGAAAGTTTGTCCGTAATCCCTTTGGCGAGCAGAGGAATATTATAGGGATCAAGATAAAAATGCGGGTTGCCATCCGGATGGATATCGCCCTGCGCCCGGGAAACGCTTGTGGGCACGTCGATCAATTGCACGAACCGGGAAAGATCCAAAAGACCTCGAGAGCCAACGTTAACCTTGGGATTATTCGCCTGACTAAGAAGTGGCGGCAGCCAGCCGATTTCGAGCTGAGCGCCATTGATGATGAGTAAATCCGCCCGCCTGAGCTTGGCAATGAACGAAGGCTTGGGCAGAATCGTGTGCGGATCCCAGGCACCGCCGGCAAGGGCAAACACCCGCACTCGATCCTTGTCGATTTGTTCCACGATGCTGGCAATGTAGGGATACGTAGTCACCACCTGTAGCCTGTCGGCGAAGGCAGGCAAAACAAGTAGAAAAACAAGCAAGCAGGTAATGATTTTGTTCATGTTTTCTCCTTTCGGTGTCTAAAATGCGTGTGCGCCGTGCGCGCCGATTGCAAGATTTATTTGCAAAACCAATTCGTGGTTTTTCTGACGTGAAAGGCCTTTCGGTGTAATTTGGTACCGGCTTTGGTCGAAATTGTATTGTAGACGAAGTCGGGAAAATTCGGTCGGATTGTATTCCGCCATCACTGAATAGCGGGGCAAGGTATTCGGATAGGCCTTTTCCCTTCCATCTAGCGAGATGCTGTTGTAATTTATCAGGTCAAAACGTCCACCAAGGCGCAGACGTTTGGAGAGACGACCCACGGCTTGAACATACATGCCGGATTGCCGACGCAGCAGTGTGTATTCTTGGGCATCATCATTGGATCGCTTCGAGTATTGTTGTCCTTCTGTATAGCGGTAGAGATACTCCGCCTGCACCGAAAGGTAGCGTATGGAATCAAAAAGATATTTCAAGGTCAGGTCGGCGCCGAGGATTTGGCTGGTTCCATATATCGCCTCTCCTTCAGATTTCACTTGGTCTATGCCATGATTCAGTCGTGTCTTACCGTAGGCGTGAGAAAGGCCGCCAAGAACGGTGAGCCTGTCGGCGTCAAAGGAGGTCTTTAGGCAGGCGACGGAAAGATTCGGCTTGTCACTTTCCGGGACTCGAACCGCGCCGGAAAGATCGGCATAACCGGCATGGCCAAAACTCATATGGTTCTCGCCCTGCAAGATTTCCCAACCCAACATGAGATACTGATCTATCGGCGCGACCCAGCTCAACCTCAATCCTTTTTCATTCAAGGAGGATTCTCCGAAAAAAGCGGCGTAGGCCAACGGCAGATCCGAGAAATCCCAATAGTGCGTATGTTGCCCATTGATTCTGCCGAACTGACTCAGGAATTTACCTCCTTTGATTTGCAGTCCATAGGGTAGCCGGCGAGTCGCAAAAATGCTTCTTCGATCTCGAAAGCGCTCTGCGATAGATGACAAACCACAAACAGATCAAAATAGGGATCCACCACCGATGAAAACACCAATTCCCCATAGTTCAGGTTGAATCCTCGGCTCGAATTCATGCCTTCATGTTCGTGCTCGGGGTGCTCAGCGTTTTCGTGACTAAAGCCCGGCATGATCAATTTGTCGAAGGTGTCATTGCTGTGGTTGCGATAAACATAAGA
This sequence comes from Caldithrix sp., assembly GCA_020722685.1. The sequence continues at coordinate 38,328 of DYKH01000022.1, forward strand.
GGCATCCAAAATCAATGAAATGTCCGGAACGAATTTGGCTTGGGCAAAAGGATTGCTCGGGCTCTCTCCTGTCTGCGCGCGCACGACCGGCGCGAGTAGGTAGAATACGGTAAGGCAATTGGATACAAGGCAGTACAATCTCATGGTTTTCCCTCACAATCGTATTTGGTTTCATCACGTGAGAATTGGCCATTTGGGCCTGTTTAGGATTGACCGGCAGCCTTCGCCATGGACATAATGACGGTAGGGTCATTTAGTCCGGATCGAAGTGGCTGAATCGCCTCGCTCACTATGATGATAGCAGGGTCAGCCTAAAAAGACACGCAAGGCAAGGAAATTAGACACATCTTTGGCATGGCACTCGGCTTGCATGCCAGGATGAGTTGCTAGGAAAATTCTGAAAAGTGGTCAAAAAAGGGGTGGAGCGTGAGGAAGATTACAGCAGAATTCTATGGACTGGCCAAGAGGAAAGTCTGCTTCAACTTCTACCCAAGCATGAATGACCTCTGATCCGAGGCACTGGCAATAGACTTCAACGTTTGATGCATTGTCATCGATCTGATAACGACACAGGGGACAATCATCATGGTTCTTGCAATCGTCATGAAAATCAAACGCTGTGGCCCAGCCTGCATATACTATTAGGATGGAGGTCAGGACAATTGCGAGTCCACTTGGTTTTGCTAGTGTCTTTATCATCATGGCCGGAAATTTTACAAAAAATCGATAAGATTGTCAATCCTTTTTTTGCATTTGTTGCGATCCGCTCGGGTCGTGGATAGTCATGGAAAAAGAATCCCCTCACTTGACTTGTCCTAATTTTGGGGGGAATGCTTGGCTTGATTCAAAAACCTGGCTCAATCAAAGTGTATTTGCGAAGGACATTGAGGTCGGTGAGGCTCTTATCAGTCTTGTGGACGGATTGCCGAACAAAGCCTTGAGGCCAGGTAGGGGAACTCCCCCAAGATAGGTCGCGACATCTGGAATCTGGCTGTTCGACAATCTGCTGGGTTTTTGAAAGGTACTTTATGCCTTGAAACCGGATACTGCCTGTTCACTGGTTTCAAAGGTCTCGAACACTGTGATCAGCTTGGTGATGATGAGCAGGTTGTGTACCTGATCGTTAGCCCCGGCGATCTTTAGGGTTCCACCGGCGTTTTGCAGAGAAGTATGGCATGAAATCAGCAAGCCAAGCCCGATACTGCTGAGCCATTCGATCTTTGACAGATCCTTTGCATTTTGATTTGTCAGTTTGCATTTTGCTATTTGAATTTTTCATTACCTTCATCAGGAATGCTTTTGGCCCTACTTCGCCAAGAGGTACGCATTTGCCGGATGAACCTATTTTCAGTCCCGCAAATAGTGCTTGAATTGGTCACTACAAGTTCTAAATTACAGCAAGGGAAAAGAGCGTAAACTGCGCGTCAGAGATTCACGAGCATTATAAGGCGACAAATCGGCAAGAGGAACCACTGTGTCACCCAAAGAACGAGTTTTGGCAAGCCTAAATCACCGTCAACCGGATGCGGTACCGGTGGATTTCGGCTCAACGGCGGTAACGGGAATTCACGTCAACTGCGTGGCACAATTGCGTGAGTATTACGGATTAGAAAAAAGGCCGGTAAAAGTCATTGAGCCTTATCAAATGCTCGGCCAATTGGACGATGACTTGATGCAAACGATGGGTATTGATGTCCAAGGCGTCATTCCCCCGGAGACGATGTTTGGCTTTCGCAACCTGGATTGGAAGCCATGGCGAATGGATGATGGATTGGAAGTGTTGGTGCCCGGCCAGTTCAACACCGTGAAGGATCAAAACGGAGACACGCTCATTTTTCCTCAGGGCGATACTTCCGTCTCGCCCAGCGGCAAAATGCCCAAAGGCGGCTATTTCTTTGACTCTATCATTCGCCAAGAGCCTCTCAAAGAAGAGTTGGATCCGCAGGATAATTTAGAAGAGTTCAACCTGATTTCGGAGGAGGATCTCAATTACTTTGCTCAAGCTGCCCAAAAAGCCGCAGCCTCTGGACGAGGCGTCATTGCTAACTTTGGCGGCACCGCCTTGGGTGACATCGCTTTAGTCCCGGCGCCGTTCATGAAACACCCAAAAGGCATTCGCGACGTGGAAGAATGGTACATTTCTACCGTCACGCGACAGGACTATATCCACCAAATTTTTGACAAGCAGACTGAGATTGCGTTGAAAAATCTGCACCGGATAAAGCAGGTTGTCGGCGATTCGATCCAAGCCGTGTTCCTCTGTGGCACGGACTTTGGGACTCAGCAATCGACCTTTTGTTCGGAAAAAACTTTTCGCAGACTTTATGGGCCGTATTATAAGCGGCTCAACGACTGGATTCACAAAAACACATCCTGGAAGACTTTTAAACACTCATGCGGAGCGGTGGAGCCCCTGCTAGAAGCCATGATCGACAGCGGTTTTGATATTCTCAATCCGGTGCAGTGCTCCGCTCGTGGGATGGCCGCTGAGCATTTGAAAGAGAAATACGGCGACAGGCTGGTGTTCTGGGGCGGCGGCGTCGATACCCAGTCCACACTTGCCTTTGGCACGCCGGCTCAGGTACGAGAACAAGTGCTACAGCGATGCGAGGTGTTTGGAAGAGACGGCGGCTTTGTCTTTAACTCGGTCCATAACGTGCAAGGCAATACACCCATCCTGAATGTGGTGGCGATGATGGAGGCGGTTAAGGAATTCAACGGCCGGCGCTAAAACTGCCCTAGAAATCGTGACCAGGTTGATTTTGTATTCTTTGTCTCAAGTCACTCTGCAAGTTCGAAATGCTGCTAAATTGACGAACAGAAACTAACTAAGGTACGTATAATTAGGCGGCGAAACCAATGGCCTGAGGAAAGGATCAAGTGCGAGTAGATTAGATCGCCCAATGGCTTAGATCATTTGATTGGTAACCAATCACGGTGTGTTCTGCCAATGCTGTCATTCCCGCGGGGGCAGGAATCTCCTTTCCATTACCCGGCAAAAGGAGACCCCGGCATACTCAGAGGTGACCGTGTCCTATGATTGGTTACGTTGATTGGCACACGGGATATGTCGGCAAGAGGAGTGCTTATTCTTTGCTCAAGTTTGCAGCAATGGTCATGATTATTGAGGACGGACATAAGGGACAGCGCCCTGTTGGGGGATTCTGATCGAGTCCGATCCCAATATTTTACGCAATTTGTTCGATTTGCTCTATATTAGTTCGATGAGGACTGGTGCGAAACGACACTCGTATGTGAGCTGCTTTACCGAGGCATGCCCTTTCAATTGGCGAAAAAGCATGCAACCCTTTTCATAAGGCGAAACCGGGCTGTTGCTGAAATGAGAGGGATGCAGAAGGAACGATCGTGGTTGATGAAAAATTAAGCGAGTTTATTCGGCTCATGCCAAAGGTTGAGCTGCACCTGCATTTGGAGGGAGCAATTCGCCCGCAAACGGCATTAGACCTTATGAAACGCAACAACTCGCACTCTAAAGCGCAGGACATAGACGACATCAAGCGTTTGTATCGCTTTGGCAATCTGACCGAATTTGTTGAAGGTATGCGCACGGTGTCGGACAATTTGCGCTATTTAGAAGACGTCTGCCGGGTGACTCGTGAGTTGTTGCAATCGCTGGCTGAGCAGAATATCCGCTACGTCGAATTCGATTGTGCAGTGCAAAAGTATATCGATTTAGGGTTCTCGCTGGCTGAGGTGATTGACACTATTCAATCATGCGCCAAGGAGGTGGCGGATAAGCGCAAATTTCAAGCTTATCTGGTGGTCAATCTGCTGCGCTCTCATGGCGCCCAAAAGGCGGTCAAATTGGTGGAATCCGTGGCTAAGCTCGATCATCCGTTTGTGGTCGGCATTGGTCTATCCGGTGACGAGAACAAATACCCGCCGGAAATATTTCGCGACGCATTTATGCTCGCTCGCCAGATGAACCTGCCTCGCACGGCGCACGCGGGCGAAACCGTGGGCGCAGGAAATGTCTGGAAGGCCATCCGGGAGCTCGATGCTCATAGAATCGACCATGGAACAAAGGCCCAGGAGGATGAGACTTTATTGGACTATTTGGTGGAGCATCAGATTCCCCTTACTCAGTGCTTAACGAGCAATTTGAGGCTCAATGTTGTCGAAAGCATCCAGCGCCATCCTTTTGGCTCATTCCATCGTCGCGGTATGTGCGTCACCCTGAACACCGACGACCCGCAGGTATTCGGAACAACCCTCACGGACGAGTATTTGCTGGCGGCCAACGCCTTTAACTTGGATGCCCACCAAATAGCCACAATAGTTTTGAACGGCGTCCAAGCATCGTTCATAGATGAAAAAGCGAAACAACAGCTCAGGCTCAATGTGAAAAGCGAACTCGACGCGCTCATGGTGAAACTGGGTCTAAAGGACGGCAAGGCGGTTGCAAGAAAAATCTCCAGCCAAGTTTGACCAAATGGAGCGCCCAATTAACTAAAGGCACTTTGGAGGTAGTATGAAAATGAGAACGATCGTTTTATCTGTTGGCGTTTTGTTGGCTATCTCTGCAACTGCGGAGGCAGTTGGATTCATCGGCGTCGGTCCGCGTGCAGGCTACTACAGAGCGCAGGATGCCGATGAAGGTCGTTGGATGGGAGGAGCTTGTGCCCGCATTAAGCTGGGACCCGCCATTGGCGTCGAAGCCTCTATCGACTATCGGTCGGAGAAATGGGCCAAGGGAGCGCTCACGGTTCGAAGCTGGCCGGTTATGGCGACCGCGATGATTTATCCTCTGCCTATTGTATATGGTTTAGCCGGTTTTGGCTGGTACAATACAACTTTTGATTATGATCAAAGTCGATTTCCCCTGAAAAAAATCCAAGACAAGACGGACCAGCAAGTCGGCTGGCACTTTGGCGGCGGATTAGAATTGCCCTTAGGGCCTCTCACGTCTTTAACGGCGGACATCCGTTACGTTTTTCTGGACTATGACTTTTCTGAAGTTCCGGGAAGCGAGGACCTGAAGGCAAATTTTTATGCCATTACCGTTGGAATACTGATCGGCCTGTAGCCGCCAATCGCGAGGCGATTCGCCTGAATCTCAAGCGTACAAAAACGGAAATAGCCTGGTTCGAAAAGCCCGGCGCAAGTCAAGCTGACTAAACCGGGCTTTTCCGTGTCGGTTCTGCCGCAGCCATTTTTTCTCTCTGAGGACGAATTCGCCTTTGGCACCATTGACCGAGCAATGAACTGTCCCTAATCGGTTCCTTTGTTCAGCCCAACGTCCAAACAAATTCGGAACGTAAAGAGTGACAGTAATCCATTTGCCTTGCGGCAAATTTTGTTTATATTGTTTCCAAGCAATTAACCGATAAAAAAAATGAGGGATGATATATGGCTATCGTTGCAGGAGTCGATTTTGGTACGCTGAGCGTACGAGTTTCCGTGTTTGACAGTACTCGAGGCCGGCTGGCGTCTGCCGGTTGTGAATATGAGCTCATCCGCAAAGCATCCGATCCGGATTGGGCTACCCAAAGGCACGTCGATCACTTGCAGGCCTTTGAGAAAGCGTGCAAAGAAGCCATTCGGCAAGCCGGCATTTCCGGTCATGAAATCGAGGCAATGGCCATCGACACAACGGGTTCCAGCGTCGTGCCGGTGGACAAAAATCTGCAACCTATCGACGATTATTATTTGTGGTGCGATCATCGCGCCAAGAAGGAAGCGGCCGAAATTACCGCTAAAGCGCATGAGCTTGAGTTGGAGAACATCAAAAGGTGTGGCGGCGTCTATTCTTCCGAATGGGGATTGGCGAAGGTTCTCCACTGGCTGAGACATAATCCCGACAAGCGCAGCAAATTCGACAGCGCTTTGGAGCACTGCGATCTGATGGTCGCACTCTTGAGCGGTGTCAAAGAGCCTGCTAACGTGCTGCGCAGCGCCTGCGCAGCCGGGCACAAATGGATGGCTCACGATGATTTGGGTGGTTTGCCTTCCAAAGAATTCTTGAGTGCCGTGGATCCGCTCTTGGGTGAAGTTCGCGACCAGCTTACCGGCCCCTACGCCACCTCCTTTGAGATCGGTGGATACCTTGGTGTGGAATGGGCCGATCGTCTCGGCTTGCGCCACGGTATACCCATCCCCGTCGGAGCTCTTGACGCGCACTGGGATGCCATCGGCGCCGGCATTCGTGAAGGGGACGTTGTCAACGTGGTCGGTACTTCCACCTGCATTATGGGCATTGCCAAGGAGGCGAGCCTCATTCCCGGCGTCAGCGGCGTCGTAAAAGGCTCCATTCATCCGGACTACTGGGGCATCGAGGCCGGCTTGTCCGCCGTAGGGGATATTTTCGATTCCATCGCCAAAAGGGCTGGGACGACTGTCGCCAAGCTTTCGGAAGGATTGTCGAGTTATCGAGCCGGGCAAACCGGCTTGTTGAGATTCTCTTGGGACAACGGCGATCGCAATGTCCTGGTCAATCCGGAGCTTTCCGGCATGACTCTGGGCTGGACATTGACCAGCAGCGCAGCAGACGAGCTTTTCGCGGCCATCGAGGGCACCGCATTTCATACGCGCATTGTTCTCGACCGGATGACGGAATATGGTGTGCCCGTTCAGAGAGTCATCAATGGCGGAGGCATCCCCCAGAAGAATGACGTCCTGAACCAAGTCTATGCCAACGTCCTCGGCAAGTCGATTCGGGTGCCGGAAAAGGACGTCACCAGTCTTGGCTCGGCCATTTTTGCTTTTATGGCGGCAAAGGCCTTCCGCAGCATCGAAGAAGCCCAGGACAGGCTTTGCCCCAGCTATCGGGAATTCAAGCCGCAACCGGAGGCCGTATCCGTCTATGAAAAGCTGTTTCCGCTCTACCGGCAAGTCTATTTTGCATTCGGTCAGAAGGAACAAACATCTACTTCCCTGGCGGCGGTTCTTCCGGAACTGCGAAAAATCGCTAATCAGACGAGAAAAAGCTAAAAGTCAGGGTTGAACGCCAATCTCAACGAAGATCCTTGACACAGCTTTCCTTGTTGTGATCGGAATAAGCGACAAGGTGGCGGCGTTAAACGAGCGGAATTTTGTAAAGGCGATGAACATCTATTGACTGAGATTGTGAGTATTTGTAATGAGTGAGAATGGGATGAATCGGCGGGAGTTCTTAGGGCGGGCTGCGGCTGGAGCAGCAGGCTTGGGGACAATTAGCTTGCTGAGTCCCCCAGCCTTTACAAGTCCTCACATAAGAAGCAGCAAGATTGCCAACAAAGTCATCGTCATCGGCATAGATGGTCTCGATCCCGTTCTTTTGCAGCGTTTCGTCGCCAGGGGAGAAATGCCGAACTTTGCAAAACTCATGCAGTCCGGTTACTTTGGTCCGCTGCAAACCACCATGCCGCCGCAAAGCCCCGTGGCTTGGTCAAGCTTCATTACCGGTACCAATCCCGGCGGGCACGGTATCTTCGATTTCATTCATCGCGATCCGGCCACTTTCACACCCTATCTTTCAACGTCGCGCAGCTACGGGCCGAGACAAACTTTGGGCATTGGCAAATGGTCGATCCCCCTCAAAGCCGGCAAAGTTGAACTTTTGCGCCGCGGCCCTGCTTTTTGGACCACCCTCGAAGACAACGACGTCTCCGCTTCCCTCATCAAAATGCCGGCTAATTTTCCGGTCACGGCCAGCAAGTCCAAAGCCATAAGCTGCATGGGAACTCCGGACCTGCTGGGCGGCTACGGCACGTTTACCTATTTCACCGACGCAGAAGTTCCGGGAGCGAACAAATTCACCGGCGGCAGGGTCGAACCAATCAAGGTGATCGATCATGTCATAAGGACCAAGATCAGAGGGCCGGAAAACTCTTTCCGCTCAGACGGAAGTGAAGCCGAAATCGAACTCACTGTTTTTCGCGATCCCCGTGAGCCGGTGGTCAAACTGGTTATTCAGGCCCAGGAGATCATCTTGCGGGAAGGGGAATGGTCGGAATGGATTCCGCTCAAGTTCGAGCTGATGCCGATGTTTGCCGCCATCAACGGCATGGTGCGAATGTATATGCAGCAGGTGCATCCGCAATTCCGCCTGTACATGTCGCCCATCGACATCGATCCCATGGAACCGAGCTTGCCCATTTGTAGTCCATCGGGATATTCGCGTGAATTGTCGCAAGCCATCGGGCGTTTCTATACTCAGGGATTTCCAGAAGACACCAAGGCTTTATCGCACGGCATCTTCACCAACGAGGAATTCCTGCGCCAGTCGAAAATGGTGCTCGATGAACGGCTGAGAATGTTCGAGTACGAGTTTGAGCGGTTCAAGGAAGGTTTCTTCTTTTTTTATTTCTCCAGCGTCGATCAAAATACGCACATGATGTGGCGCGACATGGATCCCAATCATCCACTGTATGAAAAGACTGCCAGCCCGGAGGCTAAAGAAGCGGTATATTATTTTTATCGCAAGATGGATGCGGTATTGCAGTCAGTGTATGCAAAGATGGACAGCCACAGCACCTTGATCGTGATGTCCGATCACGGCTTTGCGCCCTTTGAGCGGGAATTCCATCTCAGCACCTGGCTGGTGGAAAACGGCTATACCGTGCTGACAGAGCCGGACAAGCAGAGCGAAAGCAAGTTTTACGATCACGTGGATTGGTCAAAGACCCAAGCCTACGCCATGGGCATAAATGGTCTGTACATCAACCTGCACGGCCGGGACCCGCACGGCTCGGTCATGCCGCGCGACGCCAAGAAGATCAAGGCGGAGATCGCTGCAAAATTGGCCGGCATTCGGGATCCGCTGAATGGCCGCAGGGTTATCACTACGGCTTATGACTCGCGGCAAATCTACTCGGGACCATACCTTGATTTGGCGCCGGATTTGGTGATCGGCTATCAAAGTGGCTATCGCATTTCCGATGAGGCAGTATTGGGGAAATTTCCGGAGGGGATCATCGGTGATCGAACGGACAAGTGGTCGGCTGATCATTGCATGGATCCTGCCATTGTCCCTGGGGTATTGCTAACGAATCGAAGGGTCGCTTCCGCTCGGCCCGGCTTGTGGGATTTGGCTCCGACGATATTGAAAGAATTTGGGCTGGAGGCTCCCCGCGAGATGGATGGGAAACCGATCTTCGCCGGCTGATTTGCCGGATATTTCGAAAGTCCGCGAGGTTTGATTCGACTTTGGGCCTCACTTTATGATCGATCACAGGAGAGTGAATTGCTCCGCCCGACAAAAGTCAGAATAACTTAATGACAAAGGCATTCAGAATTCAATTTGATCGATTTGATCAACGAATGATTTAGAGAGATGAGAACTTTTTTTACAGGCCAATCATTTTGACTGAAATCATTTTGACTTTCTCTTTACGCCTATGATAGATTGCCTCGCTCTGATCTCTTCAGGGACTAATGGAAAACTTGCCGCTTGTTATGTCCCGTTCTGCTTCCTGCAGGTCGTGGGGTTTCCCCAAATCTCGCCAATAGCAGCCCTCCATTCGATATGCTGAGACTTTGCCGCCTTGGGCCGCTTCCTTTAGGTAAACATCGATGCTGGAAAAAATTTTTTCCGGATAGCCGACAAAGATGGCGGGGGAGATGACTTGGATTCCGTTGAATGCCAATCGTTCGACCGCTCCGCCTACCGGTCGAACCAACTCCCTCCCCCTATCTGCGCTTTCGCGTCCGCACAGATGATCCTCTTTGTCGAACAGAAGGTATCGTTTTGTCTGTCGGGCCTGCACCGCCAAGGTCGCCAAGCTCTCGGAAGCTTTGTGCCGCGAGATCAGCTCTCGCAGGTCGAGATTCGAAAGCACGTCCACATTGTGAACCAGGACAGGCTGATCGGCGCCGAGGAAATCGAGCATTTTCTTGATGCCGCCGCCCGTGTCAAGAATTTCCGGCTCTCGGGAAATCTGAATCGTTGCCGAAGTCAATGGATGGTGCCGCAAGTGCTCTTCAACTTGTTCCGCATGGTGATGAAGGTTGACGGCGATTTCAGTAAAGCCGGTCCGCAGAAGCTTTCTCAACACGATATCGATCAAAGGAGTATCGTGGATTTTGATCAGTGCCTTTGGAATGGCGTCGGTAAGGGGTCTGAGCCGCGTGCCGTACCCTGCTGCCAAAATCATCGCTCTCATGCGTATAAGTCCGGTTTGTCTACATGTCTGACTTGGACATGGAATCCGGCCGATTTCAGCTTTGCGGCAAGCTTTTCAGCACAATAAACAGAACGATGCTGGCCGCCGGTGCAGCCGAATGCCACCATGAGATGGGTAAATAAGCGATCGCGATAATTTTTCGCGGTCGCTTCGACGATCTTGTACACGTTTTGAAGGAATTTCCTGACCTCCGAATACTTTTCCATGTACTCAACGACCTCTCGATCTTGACCTGTCAAATTCTCAAAGTATTCGAGTCGACCCGGATTGGGTAATCCCCGGCAGTCGAAGACAAAGCCGCCGCCGTTCCCGGAAGCATCTTCCGGTATGCCGGATTTGTGATAGCCAAAACTGTAAATGGAAATCGTCAGTGGGTCTTGCACTTCCTGACCACCTGCTTGAGTTTGATCGGAGTCATGAGGGCTGAGATTAAGCTTGGAGATGGGAGCTCGAAACATCAAAACGCTCGCAAACTTTCGTCTTCCACGAGATGAACGAACACTTGGTGCAGCGTCGGCAGCTTGTTGATGATCGTGTCTTGCTTCAACAATTCTTCGATGTTGGCGACCGCATAAGGAACGCTCTTGAGGAAGTTGCGCTTACCCTTGACTGCTGCCAAATAGCCATAGGCGCCAAAAGCCTGCATGATGCGGATGAAAACAAAGCCGTAGAAATAATGCATGAAGCGGGAGACATCCACCTTTTCGATTTTTGCCAAACAATCAAGATAATGCTGCAGCAGCTCGGCGCGCACTTGGTCAGGCAGATTCGCTTTGGCGTCGTAAAGAAGCGAAGCCACGTCGTACTGCAGCGCACCCCGGCGGCCAGACTGGTAGTCGATAAAATATGGTTTGCCGTTCTGCACCATTACGTTACGGGATTGGAAATCGCGATAGAGGAAATAGTCTGCTTTTTCCTCAAGTAGGTGATGAACCAAATGATCCATATCCCGTTGCAGGGCGTCACGATCCAGTTGTTGCTTGTAAAAGACCTCCAGGAAGCGATGGCGAAAGTACTGCAAGTCCCAACGCATCGAGTCCCAAGCAAAAGAGCTGTGCTGGTAGCAGTAAGAATAATCCAGCGAGCGACCGGCGGTGATTTGAAAATGCGGCAGCCATTCCAGCGTCCGCCGGTAGACCTCGATGATCTCATGAGAAAATCCCTGTTGTTCGCGAAGGCGGGTCATCCATTCGAACAAGGTGTCCGGACCAAGGTCTTCCTCCAAATAAACGCCTTGTGCCAAGTCTTGGGCATAAATTTCCGGCACCGGCAGGCCGTGCTCGCGGAAATGGCGTGAGAATCGCAGGAAGGCCTCGTTTTCCGCCCGGTGGTCGCCTATCACTCCAATGATGGAGCGATTCTGACCCTTGATTCGATAAATTCGCCGTTCAGAGCCGTCGCCTTTAAGAGCAGTAATGGAAAGGGGTTTTTCGGCGCAAAACTGAATGAAGAGATTTTCGAGCTTGTCAAGTCCCAAAGAGTTCTCACTGGTTTGGTTCGTTAAACGCACCATGGGCCGGAGAAATCTCCGTCCTGATTGGTGATCGGGCAAACATAAGGAATTTGCGATTCTTCTCAAAGATTTTTTTCCGTAAGAATGTAATGGCTCGTAACCCATCACGGGGTTGTCCTGCCAGTGCCGTTATTCCTGCGGATGCAGGAATCTCCTTTCCATGACACGGCAGAAGGAGGCCGCTGCATACGCAGGGGTGACGGCATCCTGTGATCCGTTACAATAGCTCACTTACAGGGCGCAAGTGACGCAATCGCCTTGCCAAGTCTTAGTTTGGAAAGGAGATTGCCCACCCGTGACTGAGGTTTTAGTAGCTTAAGTGTAAACATCTACCCAAATCTGGCAAATGTTAAAAACTCAACGCAGAGGCCGCGGAGAAAAGTTTCATGGCATGACTAAACCTCTGCGTAACTCTGCGGCCTCGGCGTTCCCGGCGTTAAGATAGGCGAAAGCCAATTTAAGTTTGACCTATTATCCATTTTGGGTTCCGGCTTGTCCGGGTTAGGTAAGAATGACCTAAATCCGAACAAGGTTATTGATCCGCAGAAAAAGTGCTGGCAAATCTGCTGCGATTGACATATTTTTAGTGGAGATTGTGTTGGAAATGACGTGCACCATTCGAGGAACATTAGACCCATGATTTATCAATTTTCAGTCAGGGGATCGCTTGTTGTTGCAGGGCTGTTTTTGTTCGCCGCTATCACTTCGTTGCCGGCGCAGACCATCCAGGGTACCGTGGTCGATCTCACGGCGCAAACTCCGGTGCAAGCGGCAAAAGTCAGCGTCACCAATAGGATTACCGGTGCCGTGGGTACGGTTTTGACTGATGACAACGGCGAATGGTCTTTTTCGTTGGGACCCAATTCAATGGTGGATGATCCACGCTTGCCGCTTCAGTTCGCGGTGGAGCAGAATTTCCCCAATCCTTTCAATCCTATGACCAGCATTCGCTTTGCCGTCGCGCAGGCAGGGCTGGTACGTATTGATGTTCGCAACGTCTTGGGCCAAGTCGTGGATGAACGGGAAGAGTTCCTTGTTCCCGGCTTTTATCGCGCACTTTGGCAAAGCAAAGGCGGCGCCGGTGTCTATTTCTACACCATCCGCAGCAGAAGCGCTACCATCGTTAAAAAGATGATTCAATTGGAGGGTGGGCAATCCGGCGGGCTATCGACCATCGAGAAGGTTGGTAGCTCGCTCACGGATTTGCAGAAAGCTGCTTCCGTTCCTATCACTCTAATCGTTTCCAAATTCGCTTACGTCGCGGATACTCTGGAGGCAGTGGTCGCGGGCGGAGAGCAGTTCCACACCGCCATAGAGACCGTTCACTCGCATGCCATCTTGATTGATCTGCATAACGACATCCTGGAAAAAATGGCCGCGGATTCGAGCTACCATCTGGGTCAATGGCATGACTACAATCACACGGACATTCCTCGTCTCAAAAGCGGCGGCGTGGACATCCAGTTCTTTGCGGTCTGGGTCAGTCCGACGTCCTTTCCTAACAATCCGTACGAAAAAGCACTCGAGTTTGTGCACATCATGAACACAGAATTTGCTGCGAATGCCTCGGCAATTCAGCAAGCCCAAGCCCCTGATGAAGCTACGGAAATCAATCGGCAGGGCAAAATCGCCGGCGTGATCGGTGTAGAAGGCGGCCATTCGATTGAAAACAGCATTGACAAGCTGAAAACCCTCTATCAGTTGGGCATGCGCTACCTGACCATCACCTGGAACAACAGCACGGATTGGGCGGTTTCGGCGAAAGATCAACGTTCCCGAACTGTGGGGCTGTCCGAGTTCGGCAAACAAGTCATTCGTACCATGGATTCTCTGGGTGTCATCATAGACGTTTCCCACGTCGGCATCAAAACCATTGAGGATATTCTCGCCGTTAGCAAGAATCCGATTATCGCCAGCCACTCCGGCGCTCGGGCCTTGCGAGATCATTATCGAAATCTGTATGACGACCAGATTGTGGCCATTGCGAATACCGGCGGAGTGATCGGCGTCGTCTTCTACCCCCCGTTCTTAGGCCGGCCTTCGTCGCAGGTGAGCTTGCAGACGGTGATCGATCACATCGACTACATCGTCAGGCTGGTGGGGATCGATCACGTCGCCCTCGGCTCCGATTTTGACGGCATCGAATCGACGCCGATCGGCTTGGAGGATACAACAAAGTTTCCCGACCTTACTCTTGCTTTGCTCAAGAAAGGCTATACGCGCGAGGACGTAGAGAAGATTCTTGGCGGCAATTTCATGCGTGTTTTTAAGCAAGTCTGCGGAGCGAGTCAGACGCACATTGCTTCGCAAAGGCATTATTGATTCTCATCTCCGCGGCCACCCTTATGGCGCCGGACACTTGCGGATTTCCACTTGACTTTTCCTTCTTTGTTTGTTAAACTTGCCTGCGAGGCTGAAAGAACAAAAAGCAATCACGACATGGAGGCTTGATGAAAATACACGAGTACCAGGCAAAAGAGATTTTGGCTCGTCACGGCGTGCCGGTGCAAAAGGGCAAAGTAGCCTTTACGCCGGAAGAAGTGCGCCAGATTGCGGAGTGGCTGGCAGTGGACAAAATCGTCCTCAAAGCTCAGGTGCATGCCGGCGGACGCGGCAAGGCCGGAGGAATCAAGTTGGTATCGAGTCCGCAAGAGGCGGAGCAAGTCGCCCGCCAGATATTTGGGATGAAGTTGGTCACCCCGCAAACCGGCGCGGAAGGCAAAATAGTCCAACGCATTTTGGTGACCGAAGCGGCGGACATCAGGCGCGAGCTGTATGCGGGCATTGTCCTCGATCGCAGCCGCAATCAGCTCGTCTTCATGATCAGCACGGAAGGCGGCGTCGAGATCGAGAAGGTGGCCGAGACCCATCCCGAAAAAATCGTCAAAGAATACATCGATCCTTTGGTTGGCTTGCAGGCCTTTCAGGCACGGCGTATGGCTTTTGCCTTGGGACTGAGCGGTGATTTGCACAAACAGGGTGTCAAGTTTCTGTTGGCGTTGTATGATGCCTTTAGCAAGAACGATTGCTCGCTGGCCGAAATTAATCCTCTGGTCGTTACCCCTGACGGTCAGCTTTTGGCTTTGGATGTCAAGATCAATATCGACGACAACGCTTTGTATCGACATCCCGATATTCTTGCCATGCGCGACCTGAATGAAGAGGCACCGCTGGAAGTGGAAGCTTCCAAGTATCACCTCAATTATATCAAACTCGATGGCACAGTTGGCTGCATGGTCAACGGCGCCGGACTGGCCATGGCGACCATGGACATCATCAAACTCGCGGGTGCGGAACCGGCCAACTTTCTCGATGTGGGTGGCGGCGCTTCGGTAGAGACCGTGGAGAACGGCTTCAAAATTATTTTGTCCGATAAGAACGTCAAAGCGGTCTTGATCAATATTTTTGGCGGCATCGTCCGCTGCGATCGGGTGGCTAAAGGCGTCATCGAAGCGACCAAAAACATCGGCGTCAAGGTGCCGGTGGTGGTTCGTCTGGCCGGCACGAATGCCGAGGAAGCCGCGCAACTATTGACAAACTCGGGAATGGACTTTCTGGTAGCTAAGGATTTGAAGGAAGCGGCGGAGAGGGTGGTG
>DYKH01000002.1:0-103393 GCA_020722685.1 Caldithrix sp.
TAATCGATGGGAAATTGAATTATTTCCAAATCGGACAATATGTCTCTCAAATCTAATGCAAAAAAAATTATCATAGGCGGTTCGCGCGATCCGCAGGATCCGCACATCTTTCACAAGCTTTCGCTCATCGCATTTTTTGCCTGGGTTGGATTAGGCTCCGATGGTCTTTCCTCCTCCTGTTACGGACCGGAGGAAGCCTTTCTGGCCTTGGGCGGGCATTTCCATTTGGGAATATTGGTGGCCCTGGCAAGTGTGATTACGATATTCGTCATCAGCACCAGCTACACACAAATCATCGAGCTGTTTCCTTTCGGCGGCGGTGGCTATCTGGTTGCGAGCAAGCTGCTGTCCGCGAAATTTGGCATGATTTCCGGCTGTGCTTTGCTGGTCGATTATGTGCTGACCATTACGCTGTCCATCGCCAGCGGCGCCGACGCCATATTCAGTTTTTTGCCGCTGTCGTTTCAGGATTACAAGCTGGCCTTTGCCGTCGCCGGAGTCGTTTTGCTGATTTTGCTCAACCTTCGCGGCATCAAGGAATCCGTGGTGCCGCTGGTGCCGATCTTCCTAACTTTTATCTTCACCCACGGATTTGTGATTCTCTACGCCTTGATGACGCATCTGGCCAACTATTCGGAAGTCGTGGACACCACCATCACGGACATCCGGCACACAAGCAGTGAGTTAGGCTTCTTCGGCGCTGCTATGTTGGTGCTGCGTGCTTATAGCGTGGGAGCCGGCACTTTTACTGGCATCGAGGCCGTTAGTAACGGCTTGCCCATTCTGCGTGAGCCGAAGGTGGAGACCGCCAAACGAACCATGCGCTACATGGCAATATCATTGTCTCTCACCGTGCTTGGCCTAATGATCGGCTACATTTTGTTTCGGGTCGAACATGTTCCCGGCAAGACTCTAAACGCCGTGCTTTTGCAGCAAGTGACCGGCGGCTGGAATGAAAGTCTTGGCTACACTTTTTTGTTGATCACACTGCTCTCCGAAGCGGTTCTGCTCTTTGTCGCTTCGCAAACCGGATTCTTGGACGGCCCACGCGTTTTGGCCAACATGGCCATGGATCGATGGTTTCCCAGCCGTTTTGCTATGCTGAGCGACCGCTTGGTGACGCAAAACGGAATTTTGCTGATGGGTGGCGCTAGCATCATCTTGATGATCCTTAGCAAGGGATCGGTGCGGTTCATGGTGGTGCTGTACAGCATTAACGTGTTCATCACCTTTTCCCTATCCCAATTGGGAATGGTTCGACATTGGTGGCAGCGTCGGAAAAAGGAGGAGAATTGGCCGCACAAGCTGGCCATTAACGGATTGGGATTGTTTTTGACGGCCTTCATCTTAATCTCCGTGTCGCTGCTGAAATTCCATGAAGGCGGATGGATCACGCTGTTGGTTACAGGCTCGCTGGTGGCAGTGGCGCTCACGGTGAAGCGTCATTACCAAAAGACGGGCAGGCTGCTAAAACGATTGGATACCTTGGTCGAAGCAGCTCAAGTCTCAATTGCCCAGATTGACCCCGGGCCAAAGCAGCAAAAGAAAAAGTTTAATCCCCAAGCTCGAACTGCGGTCTTGTTGGTCAGCGGTTTTAACGGTCTCGGCTTGCATACGCTCTTTGGCGCTATCCGACTATTCAGCGGAGAAATTCAAAATTTCGTCTTTGTGCAAGTGGGTGTGGTAGATGCCGGGGTGTTCAAGGGTTCCGAAGATGTTGCACTGCTGCAGAAGCAAGTCAATGGCGAGTTGGATCGGTACATAAAGTTCATGGAAGCGCAGGGGTACTGCGCGGAAGGCCAAAGCGCCATTGGCACTGATGTGGTCGAAGAGGTTAGCCAAATTGCACCTGCGATACTGCGAAAGTATCCCAATGCGATTTTTTTCGGTGGCCAAATTGTTTTTCCGCAGGAACACATGTTTTACCGTTGGCTGCATAACTACACCGTCTTTGCAGTTCAACGAAGATTCTATTATCAGGGTATTCCGGTGATTTTGTTGCCCATCAGAGTGGCTTGAATAGGGAAAAGCAAGTAATGTCAAATATGCAAACAAATTTCGATTCTCGATGCGTCACCGCCTCGCGCGGATTCAAGGCTTGCGGCATACGCTGCGGCTTGAAACAAAAGGGAAAAGATATGGCACTGGTGGTGAGCGACCGTCCTGCTGCGGTTGCCGCGCTGTTTACCACCAATCGACTACCGGCCGCGCCGGTCATTCTCAGTCGCAAGCGAGCGGCCAATGGCGTCGCACAAGCAGTCGTGATCAACAGCGGCAACGCCAATGCCTGCACCGGCGAGCGCGGCTATGCCGACGCAGAAGAGATGGCTGAGCTGACGGCGAAAGGTCTTGGCATCGATCCCAAGCTTGTGTTGGTCGCATCGACGGGTATCATCGGCGTGCCCATGCGCATGGATGTTGTTCGCGCCGGCATTGAAACGGCCTGCAAGAGCCTGTCCGCAAACGGCGGGGAGGACGCCGCTCACGCCATCATGACCACGGACACGAAACCCAAACATTTTGTGGTGGAATTCACCCTGGACGGCAAATCTTGCCGCATCGGCGCCATCGCCAAAGGCAGCGGCATGATCAATCCGCATGTGGCCACTATGATCTGCGTCATGACCACCGATGTAGCCATCGAGCCTGCCTTACTTCGCGAAGCCTTGGCGGATAGCGTGGAAAAAAGCATAAACGCACTCACCATCGATGGCGAAATGAGCACCAATGATGCTGTTTTTCTCTTTGCTAACGGCGCGGCGCGCAACGAGATGATCAATAGCAAAGACAAGAGCTATCAGACTTTTCTATCGGCCCTACAATGCATCTCCATGTCGGTCGCCGAGGCCTTGGCTGCGGATGGAGAAGGCGCCACCCGATTGATCAAGGTGACTGTGGAACAAGCCCGCAATAGAGAGGAAGCGATGCGTGCGGCGAAGGCCATTGCCAACTCCCTTTTGGTCAAAACCGCTATCTTTGGCAAGGACGCCAATTGGGGCCGGGTGATTTCCGCAGTGGGTGCCAGCGGCGTAAGCTTGGATGCTGCGGCCATTGACATTCGCTTTGCAGATATTCTGGTCGCCAACAATGGCGCCGCCATCGAGTATGATGATGCAGCTATGACCAAGGCCTTGGAGCAAAAAGAGATCACCATCTGGATTTCGTTGGGCGTAGGTGAGGAAATTGCCAAGGTGCTCACTTGCGATTTGACCTATGATTATATCAAAATCAACGCGGACTATCATACTTAACAATCAAACCTGAAACATTAAACTTGTGAGGTCTTGGAGACCTCCCAGGGTTAGTTGTTTCGACAGGAGCCAAAGATGCTATTCAGCAAGAATATTACTTTCATCGGTTCGGGAAACATGGGCGAAGCGCTCTTGGGCGGTCTGCTCAAGGCCAAGCTCACCAAGCCGAAAAACATCGTTGCCACGGATGTCCTGGATGACCGGCTAAGCTACATCGCGGAGAAATGGGGCGTTACCGTGATGACGGATAACCGTAAAGCGATTGCCGCTGCGGACATTATTGTCCTTTGCGTCAAACCGCAGACCATTAGCGAAATTCTGCGCGAGATCAAAGACGACGTTCGTGACGACCAGCTCATCATCTCCATCCTGGCCGGCATCACCACCGAGACGATCAACAAGTTCATCGGCAAAAAGAATCCGGTCATTCGGGTGATGCCCAACATTCCTGCTGTGGTGGATGAAGCTGCTTCCGGGCTCTGTCTGGGTCAATTCGCGCAGGAAATCCACAAAGAACTGGCGGTGAGCATTTTTAAGGCCGTGGGCGAAGTGGAAATTGTCAAAGAAAGCCAGATGGATGTCATCACCGGGTTGAGTGGCAGCGGGCCGGCCTACATTTACATGATCATCGAAGCCTTGACCGACGGTGGCGTGATGATGGGTCTGGCGCGCAATGTCGCTACCCGCTTGGCGACGCAAACGGTGTTGGGCTCGGCCAAATTGGTGCGCGAAACCGGCATCCATCCGGCGATGCTGAAAGACCAGGTGACCACGCCCGGCGGCACGGCCATTTCCGCTATCAAGGAGTTGGAGACGCACGGCCTGCGACCGATGCTCATACGTGCTGTAGAGGTAGCCACCAACAAATCGAAAGAATTGAGCAAGTTTTTGCAGGAAAGCAATAATCTATGAACGGGTTAAAGTGGTTTCATCCGCGCGGCAATGCAAAAATGAAAGATTAGAATGCAAAATGGCGATGTAAAATTCAAAATGCGCTGCTCGTTAACTCGGATTGGCGCATTTTGGATTTTGATTTGTCATTCTGCTATTTGCTTTTTGACATTTGATACCCAGTGGCTTTTGAGCTTATGTGTAAAGGGCAGAATATGGACCACAAACTATTGCCAATGCGGCAGCGGAAGCGAGTCGTTTTGATCGCCCATGACCACAAGAAACGCGATCTGTTGGAATGGGCGAAATACAATCGGGGACGTTTGGCGCAGCATGACGTGTACGCGACCGGCACCACCGGCCGATTGCTGGAGGAGGCGTTGGACATCCCCGTCATCAAATTCCAGAGCGGCCCGTTAGGTGGAGATCAGCAAATCGGGGCGAAAATCTCGGAGGGCGAGATCGATTTTCTGGTCTTCTTCTGGGACCCTCTGGAGCCTTTGCCGCACGATCCGGACGTGAAGGCGCTTCTTCGTATCGCTGTCGTCTGGAATGTGCCCATTGCCTGCAATCGCGCTTCGGCGGACTTTATGTTCTCTTCACCGCTCATGGATAGCGAGTATCAACGCATTCTCCCGGATTATGAAGGCTATGTCGATCGCCGATTAATGGTGCAGGAACAAGTGCAGGAAAAGCCCGATGCTTAAAGCCGCTCTTCCTTGCGAGGTCCATTTGCTTTTTTTGGACGATCCGAAACCGAACAAGGAAGAAAAGATTTGTAACCCATCACGGGGTGTCCTGCCGGTGCTGTCATACCTGCGGATGCAGGAATCTCCTTTCCATTACACGGCAGAAGGAGACTCCTGCATACGCAGAGGTGACCGCATCCCGTGAACAGGTTACAAAGATTTACCAAGAAAGCAGCAAGACACAAAGGATTTATGGTTGTCAAATGTTCCGGCTTGATCTCTTGCAGCAAGATATCAAGCGTGGTTCTGGCCATGGCGTTATTCATTCTTAGAAAACCTTTGTGCCTTAGTGGCTTTCAATGCTCATTCATTTTGGACGACAGCTTGGTTTTGAGGTAGGATCATACTGAGAAGGTATTTTGACAATATGAAAAGAATCGGCATCATCGGCGCTACCGGCTACACCGGCGAAGAGCTGCTGCGGGTTCTGGCGCGCCATCCGCAGGTGGAGTTGGCGTTTGCCACCTCGGAACAGGAGCAAGGGCAGTCTTTGGCAAAGGTTTTTCCGCATTTGCCCAAGTACAACAAGCAGACCTTTTGCTCGGCGCAGGAGTCGCTGGAGCGTGCGGCTGATTTGGTCTTTCTGTGTACACATGCTGGTCATTCCGCCAAGTGGGGCGAGGCCTTCTTAAAGAATGGCGCCAAGGTCGTTGATTTGGGCGCTGATTTTCGCTTCCAAGATCCCCAGACGTACGAAAGATGGTACGGCATGCCGCATTCTCATCCCGCGCTTTTGCCAGAGTCGGTATACGGCCTGCCGGAATGGAATCGCGCCGCCATCAAAGGAGCCAAGGTAGTGGGCAATCCCGGTTGCTATCCCACCAGCGCCTTGCTGGGTATTCTGCCGTTTGTGCGCGCCGGTTTGGTAGCGGAGAACGGCATCGTCATCGACGCCAAGTCCGGTGTTTCTGGCGCGGGAAAGACGCCTTCGCGCACGACACATTATGTCGAAGTCAATGAGAGCTTGAGTGCCTACAAGCCCGGACGCCAGCATCGCCATGTTGCCGAGATCGAACAGGAGCTTGGCAAACAAGCCGGACGCCCGATGCAAGTGATTTTTACTCCGCATCTAACCCCCATGTCGCGCGGGCTGTTCTCGACCATTTACCTGCGAACAAAGAAAGCTCATTCACCAGATGAACTTTTGGGCGTTCTTGCCGATGCTTATGGGAAGGAGCCGTTTGTTCATGTGCTGGAGAACGACTTGCCGACGACTAAGATGGTGGCGCATTCCAATTACTGTTTTTTGACAGTTCTTACCGTGCCGGATAGCGACGTGGCGATCGTCTTTTCTGCCATCGACAATCTCGGCAAAGGAGCGAGTTGGCAGGCGGTGCAAAATATGAATCTGATGTTGGGGTTTCCGGAAGAAATGGGTTTGATCTGATGCGTAAACGAGTGGTGATAAAAATCGGCGGTAATGCGTTCGAGAATTCGGGAAGTAATTTTGTTTCAACTTCAACAGTCGGCAATCACCAATCGCAACTCGCCAATATCGAAGGTCTATCCGAGTTGGCGAATGCGATCAAATCCCAGCCAAACCACGAATTCATTCTGGTTCATGGCGGCGGGGCAGAAATCTCCCGCGCCTTACGTGCGGCCGACCGCGAGCCGGTGTTTGTAGACGGCATGCGGGTGACTACGGCGGCAGATATGGAAATCGTGGAGAAGGTGTTGTCGGAGAAGATCAACGCCCGGATTGCTTCGGTCTTGACCCGGAACGGTGTTCTCTGCCGGCGGCTGACCGGCAAAACCTCCGGGCTGTTCATCGTTGAGCCGCTACGACGCAATGGCCGGAACATGGGCTTGGTCGGACGCATCGTCCGCTGCAATCCGGAGCCGGTATTGACCGCCCTGGCAATGGGAGAAGTGCCAGTGCTTTCGCCGGTTTCGGCCAATGATGCGGGACAATCGTACAACGTCAACGCCGACTCGGCAGCCGCTGCCATTGCGGGCGCCGGGAACTGTACGGATTTAGTCTATTTTACTGACGTTCCCGGCGTCCGCGCCGGCGAAAAAATTCTAACTCAATTGAGTGTGCAAAAGGCCAAAGACTTGATTGCAACCAAGATTATCCAGGGAGGGATGATTGCCAAAATGGAATCCGCCTTCGAGGCATTGAGCCGAGGAGTTCGTCGAGTTCATATCGGCCTTTGGCAAGGAGAGAACACTCTAAGTCGTTTTCTGGCAGAACAGCCAACTATTGGTACAACCATTCATCTTTGAGAGTCAACCATGACAACTGCAGAAATCATCGAAACCGAAAAGCAAGTTTTGCTCGGCACCTACGCCCGGCCAAAATTCGTGCTGACGCATGGCGAAGGAGCTTACGTTTTCGACAAGGAAGGGAAACGTTATCTCGACTTTGTGGCTGGTATAGCGGTTAATGGCTTGGGCTACGCGGACGAAGGAGCCGTACGCACCTTACAGGAGCAAGCGAGCAACCTTTGGCATTGCTCCAATCTCTATTACACCGAGCCGCAAGTGCGTCTGGCCAAGCTGCTGGTCGAGAATACCTTTGCCGACAAAGTATTTCTGACCAATAGCGGCACGGAAGCGGTGGAAGGAGCCATCAAGTTGGCCCGCAAGTGGGGCAAGAAGACCAAGGGCAACGACTGTTCTGAATTCATCGCCTTTGAGCAATCTTTCCACGGGCGCAGCATGGGTGCGCTCTCGGCCACCGGTCAGCCCAAGTTTTGGGAGGATTTTGAGCCGATGCTGCCGGGCTTTCATTTTGCGACCTTTAACAATTTGGATTCGGCGGCAAAGTTGATCACCACGCAGACCTGCGCGATCATCGTCGAGCCGGTACAAGGAGAAGGCGGCGTGTATCCCGCAGAAATGGACTTTCTGCAAGGATTGCGCAAGCTTTGCGATCAGCATCAGTGCTTACTCATTTTGGACGAAATCCAATGCGGCCTGGGCCGGACCGGCACCTTTTGCGCTTATGAGCAGTACGGCATCAAGCCGGACATGATGGCCATTGCCAAGCCCCTTGCCGGCGGCCTCCCAATGGGAGCCATTCTGATGACCGATGAGATCGCCCGACACATCAAAGTGGGCAACCACGGTACCACCTTTGGCGGCGGACCGCTGATTGCCAGTGTGGCCGAATATGTGATCAAAAAGATTGTGCAGCCGGCTTTTTTACGTCAGGTGAAAGAAAACGGGGAATATCTAAGATTGCAACTCGAGAGGCTACGCCCGAGATGTCCGGAAATCGTTTCCGTGCGCAGCAAGGGCTTGATGTTCGGCGTC
Source organism: Caldithrix sp. (assembly GCA_020722685.1). The sequence goes on from DYKH01000002.1 coordinate 8,150, forward strand.
GAGCTGAGCGTGGCCGTGCAGCCGGTCATCGAGGCCTGTGCGCAAAACGGCCTGCTGGTCTGTAAGGCCGGCGACAAAACGCTTCGCCTGTTGCCGCCGCTGATTGTGGAACGGCAGCATATTGAGGAGGCGGTGCGGATATTGGAACAATCTTTACAAACAGTGAGGGTCAGCCATGTTGAGAAGAGCTAAGACCAAAGATGTGCCGCAGATCGTGCAGCTCATCAACCATTATGCGGAAAAAGGAGAGATGCTCAGCCGGTCGCAATCGCAAGTGTACAATGCTTTGCGCGATTATGTGGTGATCGAAGAGGACGGCCAGGTCGTTGGCTGCGGAGCGCTGCACGTCGTCTGGAACGATATCGCGGAAATTCGCTCTCTCGCCATCGCTCCAGATCGGATCGGTCAAGGATTGGGCAGAAGCATCGTCGAATACTTGTTGGAGGACGCCCGCGCCATGGAGCTGCCGCGGGTGTTCACCCTGACCTATAAACCAGGGTTTTTTGCCAAGCTCAAGTTTGAGCCGGTGGATAAAAAAGATTTGCCGCACAAAGTGTGGAAGGATTGTTTGAACTGCCCCAAATTTCCGGATTGCGATGAAGTTGCGCTGATCAGATCGACGGAATGAGCAGGCTATAGGTCTCAGGTGTCAGGTTTCAGGTTGCAGGTCGCACTGGGTTGGTAAGCTGGGGTCGATAGTTCAAGTCACAGACCCTGGGCAACACTTGCGGCTATTCGGACTATTATTACTATCTGCAGAATACACGGAACCGTCGCCCGTGACCTACAGCTCGCCACTGGCAGCCCGAACCTGCAAGTTGCCACCTGAAACCTGCGACATTCCCCGGCAACGTGCGGCTTGCGACCTGCGACCTGGAAGCTTTCAGAAAAAAACGAATGTTGTCAAGATGAATATGGGGATCAAAATTCCTACCGACCAAGCCATGTAACCAAAGAAGCTCGGCATCTTCACGCCGCTTTCTTCAGCAATGGAGCGCACCATAAAGTTCGGCGCGTTGCCGATGTAACTGTTGGCGCCCATAAAGACCGCACCCGTCGAAATCGCTTTCAGATAAATAGCCTTCTCGGCGATCAATCCCGCCACCGCCTGCTTTTCCGGCAAGCCAGCGAAAAAATTCCCCAGCGCTGTGTTCATAAAGGTCAAATAGGTCGGCGCATTGTCCAAGAAACTCGACAGCGCACCGGTAATCCAGAAATACTGCCAGGGCTCTTTGACGGCGTTGATGATGAAGGCGAGATGACCGTGGGTGCCAGCGCGCAGCATCGCCAAGGCCGGGAGAATGCACATGAAAATTCCTGCGAATAAATAAGCCACCTCAAGGATCGGTCCCCAGGAAAACTCATTGCCTTGGCGGATTTCTTTGCTGGTAGTTTTCAGGGACAGCAGTCCCATGACGACCAGAATGAGATCGCGCAGGATATTTTGTATCTCCATGTGCACGCCCAGGACGGTGACCTGACCGAGATGTAGGATGCCGCTCATCAGCACGCCTCCCACGACGCCGAGCAGAAAAATCAGATTGTGCAGGCCGCGAATGCGCAGGGGAACAACCTCTGCCGATGTTTCCTGAATGTGTCCCGCTTTGAGATCGCGGTTGTACAAAGCCGTGTCGATCAAGAAGAACACAGCCAGCAGAAGGACGACGTTAAAGGCCGTTTCGGTAAAGAGGCTGAGCGTCCAGAAAAAGGGCACGCCGTGCAGAAAGCCGAGGAACAGCGGCGGATCACCCAAGGGCGTCAGCGAGCCGCCGATGTTGCTGATCAAGAAAATGAAAAAGATGATCACGTGCGCTTTGCTCTTGCGTCCGGCGTTGGCGCGCAGAATCGGGCGGATCAACAACATGGAGGCGCCGGTGGTCCCGGTCCACGAGGCGATAACGGTGCCGATGAGCAGCATGACCATGTTGGTGACGGGCTTGCCTTGAAGCGAGCCTTCTAACAAAATGCCGCCGGCCACGGTGAAGAGCGACCACAGCAGAATGATGAAGGGGATATAGTCAATTAAATAGATGTGCAGAATTTCATGCAGGGCCGGCTGGCCGTGGGCGATTAGGAATGGTATGGCGAATACCAAGGCCCAAAATGCAGAGACCTTGCCAAAATGGTGGTGCCAAAATTTCGGCGCTAATAGTGGAAAAAGCGCGATGGAAAGTAGGATGCCGACAAACGGGATGACGCTATAGAGGGGCAAGACTTCGCCTAAATTAACGGCTTCCTTCGCTGCATGCTCTTCAACCGCGAAGGCGGAAGCTGCAAGGAGAGGAGTGAGTGGCAGTAGCAGTAGCAGGAGCAGGAGAAGGAGCAGTGGCAGTAGCAGTAGCAGTTTTTTGTTCATGGACTTCCTTGAGAAGTTTGGATTTTAGTCCGACAAATTGCGGCAAATATACGAATAGTTTTCTAAAACAAAAACCTTTTGTTCCGGATTTGCATTCAGTGTAGCCTTGCCCTGTCATGCCGACATCTTTTCGTGTCCGCGCAATGATTCGCTGGCCGCAGACCCGGCACAATCAAGGGAAGGCCCCTGCGGGGTGACATAAATTGAACATTGAACGTTGGACGTTGACTATTGACTATTGCTCTTTTCCAATAGTCAATGTTCAACGTTCAACGGTCAACGTTCAATGAATAAAAAACCCCAGTCCTCATGATGAGGACCGGGGTTTCAGGAGGCTACCATGGTTTTCGTAGCTCTAGCTGGCAGACCTCACAGGTCTCCGAGACCTGTGAGGTTTTTTTGCAGATACTATTTGAGCAATGCCATCTTTTTCGACATCACAAAGTCGCCGGCGGAGATGCGATAGTAATACACTCCGGAACTGGCCGGGACGCCCGCGTTGGTGAGACCATCCCACAGAACGAGGTGATATCCCGGTTCCTTGCTGTCGTCCACCAGTGTGCGCACCGACTGACCCATGATGTTAAAGACTTCCAGCTTCACCTTCACCGTCTTGGGTATCTGATAGCGGATCGTGGTAGTCGGATTGAACGGGTTCGGATAGTTCTGCGACAGATCGAACTCTTTCGGCGCCGCCACTTCGGCCAGCACCGGCCCATGCTGCGTCTTGATGCCGCTGGTGCTAACGTCTTCTAACTTGTACCAGTACTTTCGACCGGCTTGAATGCTCTTGTCGGAGAACTTGTACTTTCCGCTCGTATCGCGCGGGATCAGCTTTTCGTTGATCGGCTTGTACTCGCCCGCTTCCGTGAGGCTGCGCAGGATATTGAATCCTACGTTGCCCGATTCCGAAGCGGTTTCCCACTGGATGGTCACGCCTTCGTAGGGAACGACGGTGCTGGAGAAGCTTTTCAATTCCACAGGCGTGATGATCGTCCAATCATGTCTTGCAGTTGCGCCGTCGATGTCATAGACTTCCACCGACACCGGCACATGTTGCTCCAGTCTGAACGAATGAGTATCCAGCGTATAGCATGGCGCGGAGTATGACGGGACTTCCTTGTTATCGATGGTCCAGCGATAGAAGAGCTGGTCGCCATCGGGATCGGTCGCTTCTACGCAGAATTCTTGCGTTTCGCCCCACGGCTTTTTGAACCAATCAGCAGTCGGCGTGGCGCTGTCAATTTGCGGCGGCCGGTTGAGATTGGTGACTGTGATTTTGACCGAATCAATGTCCTTACCGTTTCTGGCATCGGTAACGATAAAGACCGGGTAGTAGTCGCGCCCGCCTTGGTCGAACCTCGGCGTCCAAACGAACTCGCGGGTGCCGGTGGCATCAAAGGTGGCGCCATCCGGCCAACGCGTGGGATCCGTGCTGTAATAGAGCGGCTCGTTATCGCCATCTGTGGCGTTAACGATAAAGCTTACCGTCTTGCCCTCATCGATTTTGATCACACCCGGCAAGGATAATACCGGGTAATTGTTGTCTTCTCCTATGGCGGAGAAGGTGGGTTGGTAGGTGCCGCCGGGCAGACTGGCAATGGCCATGGCCGCGTTTTGGACAATCGGCTTGGGGCCTAACACCCAGCGCGAACTGGCAATGCCATAGGAATTGGAAAGAACGGGTTGTGTTTCGACAATACTGCCGCCGCCCTGCGTTATTCTAAAGGTGATGACGCCGTTCTTTGCCGGATTGCCATATCGGTCCTTGACCATGACGCAAATCGGCGCTAACAACTCTTTACCCATCTGACCCTTCTGGTTATCGCCGCTGTGCTTTTCCATAGAATAGGCATAGTCGGCATCGCCGTACACCTCGAAGGTGATATGCTCCGGCTGCAACCCTGCTGCGGAAGCTTGAACGATGTTCTTTCCGGCCACCTTCCCCAACGTATAAGTGGTCGTAGCCAAACCTTCATCGTTGGAAGTGACATTCAGAACCTTCACGCCGCCTGGCAGCGACCCGACTCCAGGAACGCCTGCCTGTTCGATGACTCTGAACGTGACAGTGACTCCAGGAACGGCATTTCCATACTGATCCGTGGTTATCACCACTAATGGGGAGAAAAGGGTCTGGTTGACGATGCCGTGCTGATTGTTGCCGGAAACCTCAGCGATGTTGGTGGCATTAATCACCACCGTTTGAGCGTTAAAGGTCACTGCTGGGATCGCCGGGTAATTCGGCAAAGTAGCGGTGAACACATTGAGACCTTTTTGCGTGCCCACTAACATGTACATACTGGCCAGGCCATACATGTCGGTGTATACTGGATTGGTTCCGGAGGGGGCGCCGTTGTTGAACTGCACCTCGAACTTGACCGGCTCGCCCCAGATGGGGTAGCCATTGTTGTCCACTACCTTGACGACCAGCGGATTGGGCAATTTTTGCCCGGGCGCCGCTGATTGATCAAGGCCGCTATGCGCCGTGAGAGTGGATGCCGGATTCTTCACGCCGGTTTCGGTGAAGCGCACCGGTGAGTTCGCCAAAGCCGAGCCATTGGCGGCCAAGGCGCGAGCCTCTACCTGGTTCATACCTTCCTTGGTTCCCAATCGGTAGCGGCTCCAGGCGATGCCATTGGTATCCGTGGAGACCGGCTGGCTGTCCAGCAACTCGCCTCCGCCTTGGGTGACGGAGAAGGTCACCGAATGGTTGGCAATCGGGTTTTGGTTGGAGTCCAGCACCACCACCTTCAGCGATTCCGGCAAAGCCGTGCCAATATTGCGGGTCTGGTAGTTGCCGTTTGGTAGTGGAGCATAGTCGATCTTGTAGGCCGCTAAGGGGGTAAACTGGACTTGCACCGTATCGGCAAGATCTATCATGTGATTCACTGCGCGCGCGGTCACTTTTTTCACTTCTGCCTTGGTGGAGCTGATAAAGCCGGTAGCCTGACCATTGACGTCTGTGGGCATGGGTGGCTGGTTAATGTTATTGTTGCTACCGCTTGCCGAGATAAAGACGGCCTGATTGGTGACCAAATTATCGAACTTGTCTTTCAGAGTGACTACGATGGTGGATTTCGCTTGGCCGTCGGCGGCTACTACTACCGGAAATGCATTGATTTCGGACTCACCTTTATTGGTGACATCTGCATCCGCTGTGGCAGTAAAGCGAAGTCCGGATCCGGCAAGAGGCCCAATGCCGCTGGAGGAAGTGGCTTCGACAATTTGGTTGTTTTGTCCGGCCTTCTTTCCCAGCCGCCATTTGATGGTGGCAATGCCGTCGATCCCGGTGTTCACGGTTGTATCCGTGGACGCCGCATTGCCCAGAGCACCCGGCTCGGAATTCAAAATGCGGAAACGGATGGGATGGCCCTGCACAGGGTTAAGATTTGGATCGCGGGCACGCACCTGTAGCGGCAAGTTCAGGAACTGACCGACGGTGCCGCGCTGACCATCGCCGCCCGCTGCCTCCATCCTGTCCGCCGGCGATGAGGTGGCAGAGATTTCGAAGATGGCGGGCGAGCCATTGAGGTCCAGCCCGTTTAGCAGTGCTCGTGCTTGAATCCTATTGATTTTTGTACCGGCTTGCCTGCCGCATTTGAATCTGACGGAGGCCAACCCGTTCGAGTCCGTGTTTTTAGTGCTAACGGTGTCAACGTCTGTGTCTAACCAACCACCGTTGGCTTCCACGCGGCTGATGACGGTGAAGGTAACCTGATGCCCGGCGATAGGATTGTTATAGTGATCTGTTACCTGCACCTTCAACTCGTCTTGCAGCCAATTGAGAACACGTCCAACCTGAAGATCACCGCCCTTCTTCTTAAGGGAGTCGGCGCCACCGATGGTGGCAGAAGCTTTGAAGGTCATCGGCGAGCCGGCGAGATTGGCATCGTTCCGCCGGGCGCTGGCTTCTAACCAGTTGTTTTGCGAGCCGGGCTGCGGTCCGAGGGTCCAAATCACCTCGGCCCAACCGTCGGGGCCGGTTTGTACGGTTTTGTCGGGGAAATCCTCGATCTTGCCGTTTCCTTGGGTAACCCGGAAAACGACATTATGATTGGGAATGCCGTTGGTGTATTGATCGACGACGCGAGCTCTGATGGGCTTGGGCAACGGAGTTCCAACCTGACCAAGCTGATTATTGCTCGCTGGATCGGCTATCAGCGTCTTTGCCTCATCCGGCAAACCTGTTGCCTTGAAGACAATGGTGGGGTTGACGGTCACCGCGGCCGTGGCGTTCACGATGTTGTTTTCCGTGCCGCTGGCGGTGCCGAGGGTCCAGGTTACTCCGGCAATTCCGTCTCTTCCAGTTGTCGCTGTAGCCTGGGGCAAATTGTTGACCTTTCCGCCGCCTTGCCCCAGTGGTTGAACCACAGTGAAGGTGACGGAATAGTTGGGAACAGGGATATCATACTGGTCGGTGACCTTCACCTTGATATTGTCCGTCAATGGCTTGCCAACGGTTCCTTTCAAGGTATCCGGCGAGACTTTCACCATTTTGTGTGCAGAACCTGCCACAGAGGTGGCGGTGAAATGCAAAGGGCTGTTCGTCAAAGGATTCCCTTGCAGGTCATTGCCAGATGCCAACAATTCCCATTGGCCGGTGGTGTCGGGCATGATCCAAATGACGGAAGCATAGCCATCAGTCCCAGTAGGTGCGTCTACCGCTGTTACCGGGCTGCCGCCCATTGGATCCTGCAAGCTACCGCCTTCTCCTTGCACTTCAAAATGTACCGTATGCCCCGCGATGGGATTATCGTGAATGTCCGTGACGCGCGCTTTTATCGCGTCTAAAGCCGTGCCGGCGGCTCTTGTCTGGCCGTCCGAAGGCCCGTACTTGACCAGTTTGGAAGGTGACTTGGGATTACCGGTGGCTTTGAAGCGAACCGGAGAGCCTTCCAAAGCTTCCGAGGGGATGTCGGTGCGATAGGAAGTGACCTCAACAACGTGCACACTATCGCCGGCCAGCGTGCCTAAGGTCAACACCGCCGAAGCCAAGCCTTGTGCGTCGGAAGTGGCCGTTTTTTCCGCCGCGCCGCTAAAGTTGCCCCCGCCTTCCTTGACGCTGAACTTGACGTTGTGCCCGGAAATGGGATTGCCATAGGGACCGGTGACTTTCACCACCAGCGGCTGCGGCAGTTGACAGGTCACGACGGTATCCTGATGATTGCCGGAATAGTAATGTATTTGGCTGGCGATGCCCGGCGTAGCCGTAGCTTGGAACACCTGTGGCGCGGCGCTCAGGCCAAGGGCCTCAGCGCTCACCATATTGATTTCGCCGGACGTGCTTCCCATCGTCAGGATGACCTGAGCCTTTCCGGTGGTATCGGTCGGCACGTCTTTGGTTTGGTTGCCTGGGGTATCGATGTAGGCGTCCGTGCCTTGCATGACGCTAAAGCGAACGGTCCAATCGCGGATGCCGTTGCCATAGGCGTCCGTTACCTTAACTACGAAGGGATTTTTCAAAGGTAGGCCAATGGGACCTGACTGGTTATCTCCGGACACTTTCACCAAAGTATCAGCGGGGCCAATTTCGGCCGTGGCAGTGAAATCGATAGGACTGCCCGTGGGTACTGCGGCGCTGGCTTGCACTTTTTGCGTTCCAGGCGTCGGTCCCAAAGTCCAAGGAGCTTTTGCTTCTCCATTGGTGTCAGTCATAATTTGTTTGACAGTCTGACCATCAATCTTGCCGCCGCCTTGCTTGACCTCGAAGGTTACCGGAAAACCGGTATAGAGACTGTTATCTTCAGCAATCACTCGCACAACAAGATTCTGGCCTAACAATTGTCCAACGGTTCCGGTCTGAAAGTTGCCGGAAACGTACTCCATGCTCTTAGCCTTTTTGCCCACTTTGGCAGTAAACACTGCTTCTTGACCGAGCAATTGTGAGCTGGTTGCTCTTATCTTGTATAGTGTATCTGTGCCGGCAGTAAAAGTTGTCGACGCTTCGCCGTTGGCATCTGTAGAGGACGAGGTCGGCGAAACCGAGCCGCCTTGGCCTTGAGTGATTTGCCAGTTGATCGGGACGTCATTCACGCGATTCAAGTACTGATCAAAAACTCTGGCTCGCAGCGTTATTTGTCCGCTTGGCGTGTAACGTTGATTGTCCGTTACCGGATCTTTGTCTATCTTATCGGCTGGGCCAGGCTTACCGTCTATCGTGAAGCTCACTGGTGAATCGACCAGCGGCGTTACGCCGTCTGTTTGGTAGGCTGAGGCCTGAATAACGACCAGCGTGTCCGAATCATTACCCAGCGTTACCGCGGTGGAGGCGATGCCCTCCGAGTTGGTAACGTTGGGCAGAATCGGGCCTGTGCCGCCCATACCACTCGGCGTGTAGACAGGCTGTGACTTGACTAACAGAATCTTATCCCAATGCCAACCCGGTTCATAGATAGTAAATGAAAGGTTGTGAAATCCCTTTGTTAGACGGTAGGCCTGTTTGGTCTTATTGTCAAGCTTATTCTTTAGAAATGTCCAATCCCACCGATTTATCTTCTCGGCTTCCACGTCAATCCAACCGGAGTCGGCATTATCGATGACAATCCAGCAATTGTTTTTGCTTGTCGCATCAGAAAAAGCCCTTAGCCAGATGTGATAGTCCGATTCTTCTGGAACATAGATGTTTTTGATATCGAGGGCTCTTTTATAACGCAAGCCGGAAGTATATTCCGTGGTAATGTATTCCCCGCCGGATGCAAGCTCGCTGGTCTGCTTGGTCGTCTGTGTGATAAGAGGCTGCCCTGTTTCGGCTTCAACCCATATCTTGCCGTCGAAAGCAAAAGCATCGACGCTGAGAGTTGCCTTGCCCTGAGTCACATCAAAATTGACGACCACGTCCTTGCTGGGCGTGCCGGTTTCCGTGGTGACCCTAACTTTGATCGAATCCGGAGCCGTGGTCATTATCGGAACTACCTGACCGTCACCGGCCTCTTTGGCGATGCGATAAGGCACACCGCCACCTTGATAGTATCTGATGAAGCTATCAACATTGTTATGATTCGAGTAATCGGAGTTACCCCATTGCACGACTCCAACGTAAGAACTGTTCAAATCGATGAGATCATTAATAGTAAAGGAGTTTCCGTCTGCGGCGCCGTTCACATAAAATTGAATCCTTTTCACGCCGCTTCCTTCGTCGGTGATCTCTGCTTTAATGGTTTCGCCCGGATTCGGGTTAGGCCTTGGTCCTGCAAAGGTACCAACAAGCTTATCCGATCCGCCTGTTATTCCCGCGACTATTCTATAAATATATATGGAACCTTTTTTGTATATCATGTAGCCATTTGCCGTAGGGCTCGGAGCATCCAGCATTACAGCTAAGCCTGCTGGAATAGCACCGTTGACTAAGGCGCTGTTGGTGGCGCTAAATTTCATTTCTGCGCCATTGGCCCCACCTGTTCTTGTGCATGCTGCAAGATATGCCCATCCCGCCGTAGCAGAGGCATTCAGGCCCAACTCACTATTTTGTACAACATGTCCTGAGCTGAGGGCCCAATTAGCAGCGGTGTCAAACTCGTAAGTATCGGGGAGACCAGTCCAAGTCCCTCCACCGCCACCGGCCGAGGTGGTTGCCGAAGCTTGGGTTGCCAGCGGCGACCAGTTATTAGCCTCATCCCGAACTTTTACATTAAAGTAATAAGTGGTGCTGGCCGACAATCCGGTGACTGTAAAATTCTCTGTTTGTCCTGCGCTCTTGGGAGTGGGTTCACCACTGGCTTGGGATGCACCGTCAAAAGCAGCATCGGAGGTGATTGGGCTTTGGGAATAGCGCACGTCGTATGCGGCTGCCTGTCCCGTTGAGCCGTCGTCGCCGGAGGCTGTCCAGGTGAGGGTGATCGAGCTGGAGGTCGGGGAACCGGCGGTCAAGCCGGTTATTGCATCCGGGGCAGTCGTGTCAGAGGTTGGGGGAACGTAGGCAGCCGAAAAGCTTTCGACGTCATTGTTGGCGTTGCCATATAGCATTACGCCGGCATAACACGTGCTCAGATTATTTATTTGAGCCGCATCTTGCAGGGTACCCATAAGCTGGTCGTTTGAATACAGCTTGAACGTGTAGGTGGAAACATCAAACGTAGCCTTGAAAACAGAGCCCGGCGTAGGGCTAATAGATGTCGAAAAGCTTTGTCCAGAGACCTGCCCATTTAAAGCACCATCGTTTACAAAATATAGTCTTATACTGCCGCCGCGGTAGTACATGAAATACCCATTCGCAGCGGTGGAAAAAGCATCAACGAAAGTAATGCCTCCTGCTCCGATTCCATCTGTATCGCAGCCGTCGCCGGCCGCGGCCCACTCAAGGGATGCCTCATTGGGATTGGCCTGGCCATTGTACACGCCAAGAAAATTCCAATTGGCTTCTGTGGACTGATTATGCAGATTGCCGTTGAGAATGACGAGATCGGCATGAGCTGCCCATTGCGAACCGAGTGCGCCGTCAGCGCGCTCAAAGTTATCCGTTGCAGCTTGAACCCAAGCGAATGCCGACAGGCTGATCGCCACCATCAAGCAAGCAGTCAAGAGTCTAATAGAGGTGTGCCAAGCGTTCATGATTATCTAAACCTCCGGAGAAAGTGAGAAAAGTGTTCTGTTTCAGCGCAAGACAATTGTTTGCATCTAAAACATCCATGCCAGCGCCGGTGGCCAAAAATAGCCGGTAACTCCGTGGAAATTAACCGCTGGCACTTTTGTCGACCCACAAATCGCAAACACTATGCCAGTGCAGACAGTGGTCATTTGCACTCCGTCCTTATTGTGGAGCAGAACCGGACCATCTAGGTGGGGCGGATTGCAGGGAGCAAAATATCAGCTTGAGCGATCTTGAATCTTTCACAATGCTGTGACATCTAAATGTCCGGAGATTGGGAAATATGGATTCACAGTTAGACATCATCAACAAGTATTGCGGCGATATTGGTGAGCGAATCCGTGCATGTCGCAGTATTCATATTGCCAATGTTCTAAAGGAGCGCCTTTGTTCGGAGCTGGAGCCGAATTGCCAGAGTGAAATTGTTCGGCAGGTTTTGCGCCGCCACATCGATCAACTGATACAAAGCACCTTTGATGACAAAGGAAGAAATATTTACCTGGAGGAATCCGAATGAGATTTCAATTCGGTGTTAGATTTTTGCTGTTCCTTTTGGCCATATCCTTGGTAACGAGCTGTGATACTAGGAAAGAGAACGCCGCCAAGGACTATGCCGCTGCCAAAGCAAAGACGGCAGCCTATAATTTTAGCTTGGTGACGATGGACGGAAAAAAAGTGTCCTTGGCTGATTTCAAAGGCAAAGCGCTCATCGTCGACGTATGGGACACCTGGTGCCCGCCCTGCCGGGCCGAGATTCCGCATTTTGTCGAGCTGTATGACAAATACAAGGAGAAAGGGTTGGAGATTCTGGGTGTGGCCGGCGGTCGTGAGGGCGCCGATGCCGTGAAGCGATTTATCCGCGACTATGGCATCCAATACCCCAACGCCATTGCCACCCAAGAATTCGTGGACGGCTTTGGCGGCATCTACAGCATACCGACTACTTTTGTCATCGATAAGAAAGGTAACATTGTTCAGAAATACGTCGGTCTGCGACCAAAGCAAGTTTTTGAAAATGACATTAAATCGATCTTGAATCTTTAACAGCGATGTCAGGCCTGAAATGTTGCAGGAAATCTCAAAAGATACTCCCATTGATGAACTGGTTTGCGAATATCCTGATTCAGTAAGAATTCTGATGGAACGCGGCATCAAGTGCTTGGCTTGCGGCGAGCCTATTTGGGGAACCTTGGCCTCGGCTGCTGAAGAGAAGGGCTTTTCGCCGCAACAGACTGCGGAATTGGTCGAGGAAATCAATAGACTATTTGTCGGGCATGAGAAGGAAAGGTAAGCCAAAATGAAAGCAATGCTGAAGCAAGTCCACGGCCTCGCTCTGGCAGGGAAGGCGGACAGCAATCACTGGGTTGCCATGGATGGGGCCCCAGAACATGGTGGTTTTGATGCCGGAATTCGCCCAATGGAGCTGGTGCTCCTTGGATTGGGTGGCTGCACGTCGATGGACGTCATCTCCATATTGGAGAAAATGCATGTGCCCCTCGAGGACTTTGAGTGCCATTTGGAGGCAGACAGAGCGCCGGATCACCCGAAGGTCTTTACCAAGATTCGGATCAAGTTTGTGTTTTTTGGAAAGGGAATTTCCAACCAGGCCGTGGAGCGAGCGATCACCTTGTCGGAAACGAAATACTGTTCCGCTTCGGCGATGCTGGGCAAGACGGCAGAAATCAGCACCGAGTACGAGATCAGGGAACATAGGTAGGGGGATAGGGTTGATGGGTTGGGAGGTCAATCGGCTCTCTTCCGTACATCGAATGGGATGATCGTCAACAGTGAAATCTGTTGGTGTCTGTGAGCAGTAAGAGCTAATAACGATAGAAAGGAAAGATGTCATGAGCAACAATGTCAATCATTTTACCGATTCAAGTTTCGAGAGAGAAGTCATTCAAGCCAGCGAGCCGGTTTTGGTGGACTTTTGGGCGGCTTGGTGCATGCCCTGCCGGTTTGTGGCTCCGGTAGTCGAGAAGATTGCCAGCGATTATAAAGGAAAAGTCAAAGTCGGCAAGGTGGACGTGGACAGCAACCCCATGATCGCCAGCCAATACGGCATCAGCAGCATCCCAACGATTCTGTTATACAAAGGCGGCCAAGTGGTGGATGGCGTGATTGGCGCGGTACCTAAGGAGCAGTTGGAGAGAATGCTGAACAAGCACCTGGCTCCCGCTAACTAAAGAGCCTCAACCGGATGCCGTCTTTTGGCGCACCGGGCTTTGAGCACAGGTTTTTGGGGGGAACAAATCCTGTTGGCTGAAAGTTAATGCCCCCATCGAATTTAGCTGGGGGCTTTTTTGTGCCCGGAAAAGCCCTTGAATTTTACGAAACTTTTCAATACTTTGCCCGCGTTCGTTGAATCAAGTCACAAGGGTTATCGATGCCTAACGAGATTGTTCCGGAATCTGAGCTTGTAGCAAAGGCCATTCAGGGGGACAGAAAGGCGCTTGCCGATATCGTCGCCCAAAATGAACGGCTGGTGTACAATACTGCATTGCGTCTCTTGGCTGATCCCAAAGAAGCCGAATGCGTATTGCAGGAGACGTTTCTGAAGGTTTTCCAAGCTTTGCCGGAATTCAAGGGACAATCTTCGCTTTCCACCTGGATTTATCGCATTGCTACCAACTATGCGTTAATGCGCATCCGATCCCGCCAAAAGGCACCCAGCTCGATTGATGACTCTGAAGGTCAGGTGAGCAGCAACTCGTTGGAGAATTTCAATCGCTCGGTCGGCAACAATCCCTTGCGCGCGGTGATGAACGTGGAGCTGCGTGAGGCCATGGAAAGGGCCATTGCGGAATTGCCGACCAAGTTCCGCAGCGTATTCGTACTGAAAGACATTGAGGGTTTTTCCTTGAAAGAGATTGCAGATATGCTGGATCTTTCTCTGGCGGCGGTAAAATCAAATTTGCACCGGGCACGACTCTTCCTGAGAAATCGGTTAGCAGAATTTTCCGAGCAAGAAGTATTGAAGTATTAGCGGAGTTCTTGGAAGCAGTAGTCTGCAAGAGATTCTTAGAGGGGGGTACGATGCGTGTTCCGTTTTCCACTGTTTGCAAAAATTATGCTTGATTTTTTAATACATTTTGTTAAATTAGTCGGCTTTTTTGGATATTGTATCCTGAAAAGCCACCATAGCTCAGTAGGTAGAGCACCTCACTTGTAATGAGGACGTCGCGGGTTCGATTCCTGCTGGTGGCTCGAGTGAGTCAGCAATTTGGAGAGGTTCCCGAGCGGCCAAAGGGAACAGACTGTAAATCTGTCGGCAAAGCCTTCGGAGGTTCGAATCCTCCCCTCTCCACCGCCATATGATAGCAACCCATGTTTGATAGCAAATGTCGGTCTCGGCATTGGTGAAAGATAGGATACTGAGCCGATATTTTTTTTGCCGAGTTTTTGTCAATTACGACCCCTGCGGGAGTAACTCAGTCGGTTAGAGTCACAGCCTTCCAAGCTGTTGGTCGCGGGTTCGAGTCCCGTCTCCCGCTCACGCTTTGAAAGCTGTCGAAGGTAGTTTTTGCAGTGCCCATGTAGCTCAGGTGGTAGAGCGCATCCTTGGTAAGGATGAGGTCACCGGTTCAATCCCGGTCGTGGGCTCACTAGTTTGGCATAAGAGTATTCGAATGGATTGTTACGCACGAAGACAAAGCGACTTTCTGGAGGTGTGAGAAATGGCAAAGGCAAAGTTTGAGCGAACGAAGCCGCATGTGAACATCGGGACCATCGGGCACGTGGATCACGGCAAGACGACCTTGACGGCAGCGATCACGCAGGTATTGAGCCGAAAAGGATTGGCGCAAGCCAAGTCGTTCGACGAGATAGACAATGCGCCGGAAGAGAAGGCGCGAGGCGTGACGATCAACGTTCACCATGCGGAATACGAGACGGATCAGCGGCATTATGCGCACGTGGACTGTCCGGGTCACGCGGACTATGTGAAGAACATGGTGACGGGTGCGGCGCAGATGGACGGAGCGATTTTGGTGGTGAGCGCAGCGGACGGGCCGATGCCGCAGACGCGCGAGCATGTGTTGCTGGCGCGACAAGTGAATGTGCCGTATATCGTAGTATTTTTGAATAAAGCGGACATGGTGGATGATCCGGAGCTATTGCAGTTGGTGGAATTAGAAGTACGAGAGTTGTTGAGCAAGTATGAATTTCCAGGGGATGAGATACCGGTGATAACGGGGAGCGCGTTGCAGGCGTTGGAGCATCCGGAAGATGCGGAGAAGGTGAAGCCGATATTGGAATTGATGGCAGCGGTAGACAGCTATATACCGACGCCGGTGCGAGCGATCGACAAGCCGTTTCTGATGCCGGTGGAGGATGTATTTTCGATCACGGGGCGAGGGACAGTGGGAACGGGACGAATCGAGCGGGGGAAGGTGAAGGTCGGGGATGAAGTAGAGATTGTGGGTTTGGGGACGACGCGGAAGACGGTATGCACGGGGGTGGAGATGTTCCGCAAGTTATTGGACGAGGGCCAAGCGGGCGACAACGTGGGCTTGCTGCTGCGCGGGGTGGATAAGGAAGAGTTGATGCGGGGGCATGTGATAGCCAAGCCGGGGTCGATCACGCCGCACACCAAGTTTGAGGGAGAGGTGTACGTTTTGAGCAAGGAAGAAGGTGGGCGACATACTCCATTTTTCAACGGCTACCGGCCGCAGTTTTACTTTCGGACGACGGATGTGACGGGCTCGGTGCAATTGCCGGAGGGAGTGGAGATGGTGATGCCGGGCGACAACGTGCGGATCGTTGGCGAGTTGATCACGGAGATCGCCATGGAAGAGGGGTTGCGTTTTGCCATTCGCGAAGGTGGTCGCACGGTCGGCGCCGGCGTGGTGACGAAGATTTTCAAGTAAGTCGCCTTTCTGAAAAGGATGTTTTGAAGGCTCGAATTCAATATCTAATGGAATTTGGTTTGGAGCATGAGAGATTTAGTCACATTAGAATGTTCTAATTGCAAGCGAAGAAATTATACCACCACCAAAAATAAGCGCAAGCAAACCGGACGGATAGAGTATAAGAAATTTTGTCCGTGGTGCAACAAGCGCACGACGCACAAAGAAACAAGATAAATAGCTCGTTTAGGCCTGTAGCACAATTGGTAGTGCACCGGACTCCAAATCCGGCGGTTGGGGGTTCGAGTCCCTCCAGGCCTGCAAAATGACTCGATGCAGAGGTATAAGCGCTGGCTTGTTCAGCGCTTGTGCATGAATACGCGATAGGTGCGAGAAGAATGCTGCAAAAGATTAGCAAGTTTCTAAAAGACGTCCGGCAAGAGATGTCCAAGGTAAGCTGGCCTACCCGCAATGAGCTGAAAGGCTCCACGGCGGTGGTAATCGGAGTTTCCCTATTCTTTGCTATTTTTATCTTCATCGTCGATCACATTCTGTCGAGATTGCTGGGCTTGATCTATTAGCTCGATATTTCGCAGATCAGCTTGAGAGAAACGCTCGTACCGCATCGTTATGAGTTGAGGGGCGCATGAAGCATAGAGGATGGTAAAGGCTTTTGCAGATAACAGGTCAGTTGGAAAGCTGGGAAAAGGATTGGCCCTTAGTGGAACAAGAAGAATTAAAATGGTATGCCATACATGTGCTCTCAGGACACGAGAACAAAATAAAGGCATATCTGGAAAACGAGATAAAATTTGCCGGCTTGGAAGGCAAAATTGACAAGATTCTTGTTCCTTCCGAAGAAATAACCGAGATGAAAGAAGGGAAAAAGAGGGTTCGAACCAAGATTATTTTTCCTGGCTACATGTTGCTGCATATGGCCTTTGACAAGGATACCAGACATCTCATTCTTAACACCCCCGGAGTAACCAATTTTGTCGGCAGCAAGAATGAGCCCATCGCTCTCAAGCCGGAAGAAGCTGAGAGAATTCTCGGCAAGATCGAAGGGGGCGGGAAAGACCGCTCGCGCATTCCCTTTCACGTGGGCGATCCGATCAAAGTCACCGACGGACCCTTTACGGATTTTACCGGTTTCATTGAGGAAGTCAACGAAGAAAAGAACAAAGTCAAAGTAATGGTCAGCATTTTTGGCCGATCGACACCCGTCGAATTGGATTTTCTACAAGTAGAATTGGAAGCATAAGGCTAAGACATGGCGAAGAAAGTAATCGGAACAATCAAACTGCAAATTTCGGCTGGGAATGCCAACCCGTCTCCACCCGTCGGTCCGGCCTTGGGACAACATGGCGTGAATATCATGGAATTCTGCAAGGCTTTTAATGCAAAAACCCAAGACAAGCAAGGACTCATCATTCCCGTTATTATTACCGTCTATGCTGATCATTCTTTTACCTTCATCACGAAAACGCCACCGGCGGCTGTCTTGCTGAAGAAGGCGATTGGCATCGAAAAAGGCTCCGGCGAACCCAACCGAAACAAAGTCGGCAAAGTGACAAAGGAACAGATTCGCCAAATTGCGGAAACAAAAATGCCTGACCTCAATGCCAACGATTTGGAAATGGCGATGAGAATGGTGGAAGGGACGGCGAGAAGCATGGGCATCACGGTGGAATAGGTGATTGCCGGTTTTTGAACGGATTCCCTGAGCAATAGGAAGTTTTGGAGAAATAATGAAGGTTAGTAGACGATTTCGAGCAGCGGCAGCAAAGGTGGATCGCAGACAAGCGTACAGTTTGGCTGATGGCATTCAGAAGGTGCAGGAGAGTGCGACCGCCAAGTTTGACGAGTCCATTGAAGTCGCTGTTCGTTTAGGAATCGATCCCCGTAAAGCAGATCAAATGGTGCGCGGCACCGTAGTCTTGCCGCACGGCACCGGCAAAAAGGTGCGTATCTGCGTGTTGACCAAGGGCGCAAAAGAAAAGGAAGCTCAGGAGGCAGGCGCGGATCACGTCGGTTCCGACGATTTGATCGCCAAGATTCAGGAGGGCTGGCTGGATTTTGACGTGGTCATAGCCACTCCCGACATCATGTCTCAGGTCGGTAAATTGGGACGCATTTTGGGGACGCGAGGCTTGATGCCGAATCCCAAGAGCGGAACGGTCACTTTTGAGGTCGGCCAGGCGGTGAGAGAAGCCAAGGCGGGTAAGATCGCCTTTCGTGTCGATAAGAATGGCATTATCCACGCCGCCGTTGGTAAAAAGTCATTCAGCGCTGCCCAATTACGGGAAAACGTGCAGGCTTTCATCGATACGGTGAACCGCTTAAAACCGACCACGGCCAAAGGAGTGTACGTCAAGAGCATCACTCTTTCCAGCACCATGGGCCCGGGCGTTCGTATTGATCGCAGCACCATCAGTGAAGCCGCATAAGAAGAAGCGTTGATCAGTTCCGCTGCCAGTGTTTTGAATGAAGGAATAGAGTACATGCCGCAAGCAGAAAAAGTTGCCAAGGTGGAGCAGCTCAGCGAAGCGCTGAGCAAGGCCAAGAGTGTTTTTATGACCGATTTTACCGGTCTGTCGGTCGAAGATATCACCAGGCTCCGCAGAGAGATGAGGAAGGCTGGAGTTCGATACGTGGTGGTCAAGAACACCCTGGCGCGAATTTCCGCGGAAAAAGCGGGGTTTGGACAAATCGTCCCCTTTTTGACCGGCCCGACCGGCTTGGCGATTGCCAACGAAGATCCGGCTTCTCCGGTGCGCGTGATCTATGATTTTCGCAAGGACCAAGAAAAGCCCGCCATCAAAGCGGCGATTTTCGAAGGGGATTTGCTGGATCAAGAGTCCGCCGAGGCGATCAGAAACGTTCCTCCCCGCCAGGTTCTGGTGGGTCAGGTGGTCTCGGCCATCGCTGCGCCTTTATCGGGATTCATAGGCGGCCTCCAGTCCATCATGAGCAAATTCGTTTACACCTTAAACGCAATTAGAGAGAAGAAGGAATCCTAATCCCTTCCAAATAATTTTGTAACCTTAACGGGAGGTAGAAATGCCCGCAACCGAAGTAGTAGAACAAGATACCAAAGTAACCGAATCAGGTGATCCCAAGATCGATACGCTAATAAAGTCAATCGAGGACCTCAGTGTTCTTCAGTTGAGCAAGTTAGTCAAAGCTTTGGAAGAGCGCTTTGGCGTCACCGCAGCCGCTCCGGTAGCCGTTGCGGCAGCCGGCGCGCCGGCTGCCGGAACACCCCAAGCAGCCCCGGCGGAAGAAAAGACCGAATTTGATGTCATTCTCAAATCAGCCGGCGCACAAAAGATCCAAGTGATCAAGGTAGTGCGCACGCTCACAAACCTCGGCCTCAAGGAGGCCAAAGACCTGGTGGATGGAGCTCCCAGCACAGTTAAGGAAGCCGTGAGCAAGGACGAAGCTGCCAATATGAAAGCCAAGTTAGAAGAGGTCGGTGCAGAGGTCGAGTTGAAGTAGAGCTTGGATTTTACGTTCAAATAAGAACCGGGCTACGATCATAGCTCGGTTTTTGTTATTCAATGTACCTATGTGCTTGATTGAAAACTCTCAATCCTCTGTATATGTTTAGCCAGGTAGAATCAGGCACAGTAATCAGACATTCTCTCGGACGGTGTCTGATTGCAGTTGAGTGTTTTTCTGGAGCGGGGGCTTCGTTTCGCTCAATTGCTACAATTCGGTCGACCTAGAGTTTTAGGAGCGAATGAGAAAGCCTGCAATTTTGCTCCCCATGGTTGACCGGTTCGGTCGATTCACCCGATTTGCTTGCATGAATTTGAACGGTGTTTTCGGCCAAAATCGCCCATTGGAAAGGAAGTGAATTCGTTGTCAGTTGGTGTGAGAACCGAACGTAAATCATTCTCCAAGATATTAGCGGCTACCGAGCTGCCGGATTTGCTGGATATCCAGTTAAAGTCCTTCAAGGACTTTTTGCAACCTGACGTACCTCCTCAGGAGCGCAAGAATCAAGGATTGCAGGAAGTATTTACCAGCGTTTTTCCCATAACCGATAGTCGCGAAAATTTTGAGCTTGATTTTATCGAGTACTATATCGATCCGCCGAAATACTCGGTGGAGGAATGCCAGGAGCGTGGAACCACTTATTCCGTCGCTCTCAGGGCCAAGCTACGTCTTTCCATCAAAGACGAATATGATCCCAACGATCCCCTCGCCAACTCCATTGAACAAATCGTCTACTTGGGTAATTTGCCGCAAATGACCCATCGCGGCACCTTCATCATCAACGGTGCCGAACGTATCATCGTCAGCCAGTTGCACAGGTCGCCAGGCGTCTTTTTCGACGAAACCACCCATCCGAATGGCACCAAGCTGTACTCCGCTCGCATCATTCCCCTGCGAGGTTCTTGGGTAGAATTCACGACCGACATCAACGACATCATGAACGTCTACATTGACCGGCGGAAGAAATTCTTGGTTACCACTTTGTTGCGCGCCATTGGTTTGTCCACCGATCGGGAAATATTGGATGCCTTTGAGCTCGTTAACGAAGCGACCCTTGACGAGCAGAATTTGGAGGAACTGGTCGGCTTGCGAGTGGTGGATGACATCGTTGATAAGAATACCGGTGAGGTGATTGTCGACAAGTTTACCGAGCTGAGTATCGAGCAACTGCAAATTCTGCTGCATCTGGGCATCAATAAGATCGAGGTTTTGAAATCCGACAAGATTTTTGGCCCAGAGATTATCAGCAATACGCTTATCAAAGACGTCACCAATTCGCAAGAAGAAGCTCTTGAGACCATTTATCGCCAATTGCGTTCCGGCGAGCCGCCGGATTTAGAGACGGCCCGGGTCTTGATCGAGCGATTGTTTTTCAATCCCAAGCGTTATGATTTAGGTGAGGTCGGTCGTCATCGCCTCAACAAAAAGCTTGGTCTCAACGTCGATCCCCAGGCCACGGCTCTGACCAAAGAGGACATCCTCGGAATCATCAAGCACCTGCTGGATCTCCGCAAAGGCAAACGGTCGCCGGATGATATTGACCATCTGGGCAATCGCCGCGTTCGCACAGTAGGAGAGCAGCTTGCGGCACAGATGAGCGTTGGACTGGCGCGTATGGCGCGCACCATTAAAGAGCGGATGAACTTGCGGGAAAGCGAGAACCCGACTCCGCAGGATTTGGTCAATGCCCGAACCATCTTGTCCGTGATCAACACCTTCTTTGGCACCAGCCAATTGTCCCAGTTCATGGATCAGACCAATCCCCTGGCGGAGCTCACGCACAAGCGCCGTCTTTCGGCCCTTGGTCCTGGTGGATTGACCCGAGAACGAGCCGGATTCGAGGTTCGTGACGTGCATTATACGCACTATGGTCGTCTTTGCCCAATCGAAACTCCTGAAGGTCCAAACATTGGTCTTATTTCTTCACTGACCACCTTTGCGCGCATCAATGATTTTGGCTTTATCGAAACTCCGTATCGCGTTGTGGAAAAAGGCAGGGCCACGGACAAGATTCATTTTTTGGCTGCGGACGATGAGGAAGAACTCATTGTCGCACAGGCCAATGAGCCGCTGGATTCTCATGGCCGGCTGACGAGCGAGAAAGTGAAATGCCGGGTGCGCGGTGAATTCCCGGTCGTCCGTCCTGAAGAAGTGAACTACATGGATGTTTCGCCCACGCAAATCGTTTCGGCGGCCGCGGCTCTCATTCCGTTCCTCGAACACGACGATGCCAACCGGGCGCTGATGGGGTCCAACATGCAGCGACAAGCCGTGCCTTTGCTGAATCCGCAGGCGCCCTTGGTAGGAACCGGCATGGAAGGAAAAGTGGCGCGCGATTCGCGAGCCGTTGTCATCAGTGAAGTGGATGGTGTCGTAGAAAAGGTTGACGCCAGGGAAATCGTCATTCGCAAGAGCAAACCGAAAGGTGCGGCCAGCGATCGGGAGCAGTTTCTGGACTTTGAAAAGAGCGACCTGGTCACCTATCGCCTGACTAAATTTATGCGCACCAATCAAGACACGTGCATCAACCAAAAACCGATCGTGAGAGTTGGTGACAAAATAGCGGCCGGAGACGTAATCGCGGACGGCGCCGCCACCGACGGCGGTGAATTGGCTTTGGGTCGAAACGTTTTGGTTGCGTTCATGCCTTGGCGCGGATACAATTTTGAAGACGCCATTGTCGTCTCCGAGCGCATTGTGCGCGACGATATTTTTACCTCGGTGCACATCGAGGAATTCGAGCTGCAAGTGCGCGATACCAAGCGCGGCGAAGAAGAACTCACCCGTGAAATCCCCAACGTCAGCGAGGAAGCCACCAAAGACTTGGATGAGAACGGTATCATCCGCGTCGGCGCGGAAGTCTCGGCTGGAGACATACTGGTCGGCAAAGTAACGCCCAAGGGCGAAACCGATCCAACGCCGGAAGAGAAACTGCTCAAGGCCATTTTTGGTGAAAAGGCCGGCGATGTAAAAGATGCTTCCTTGAAAGCGCCTCCCGGACTAAAGGGAGTGGTCATTGATACCAAGCTGTTCTCGCGCAAGAAGAAAGATCCGGCCACCAAGCGCAAAGACAAAAAAGGCTTGGATGAATTAGAGGAATGGATCGAAAAGGCCAAGGCGGAAGCCAAACAGCAACGCGATGAGAAGCTACGCGAGCTGTTAGACGGCAAGATATCCACTGGCATCCGTGAATTAGATAGCGGCAAGCTCGTCATCAAGGCCAAGACCGTCTTGAAGCCGGCCAATTTGGACAAACTGGATTTCGACAACGTGGACTTTTCCTCGGGATTGGTGGAAGATAACGAAGCCAACCAGCTCCTGCAAAAGGTGCTAAAACGATACGAAAAGCGGCTTACGGATATCGAGGACGAGTACGAGCTAATGAAGTTCAAAATCGTCGTCGGGGATGAGCTGCCTCCAGGTATCGTGCAACTGGCCAAGGTCTACGTCGCCAAGAAAAGAAAGCTAATGGTGGGCGACAAAATGGCCGGACGCCACGGCAACAAAGGTGTGGTGGCCAAGATCGTCCCGATCGAAGATATGCCCTATATGCCCGATGGTACGCCGGTAGATATTATCTTGAATCCTCTGGGTGTACCGTCCAGAATGAATCTGGGGCAAATCATGGAAACGAACTTGGGCTGGGCCGCGCATATGCTCAACGCATCGTATGCTTCCCCTGTGTTCGACGGTGCAACGCTCGAAGAAATCCGGAAAGAAATGAAAGACGCGGGTGTGCCGTTGAGCGGCAAATCCAAGCTTTACGACGGGCGCACCGGCGAGCTCATCGACGAAGAAGTGACCGTGGGATGGATCTACATGATGAAGCTCTCTCACTTGGTTGAAGATAAGATTCATGCCCGCTCCATCGGCCCATATTCGCTTATTACCCAGCAGCCGCTCGGCGGCAAAGCGCAGTTTGGCGGACAGCGATTCGGTGAGATGGAGGTCTGGGCGCTGGAAGCCTACGGCGCCGCTTACACCTTGCAGGAAATTCTCACAGTCAAAAGCGACGACGTGCGCGGGCGCTCCAAAGCATACGAAGCTATCGTCAAAGGAGAAAATATCCCCGAGCCGGGGCTACCGGAATCTTTCAATGTCCTCATCCGCGAGCTTCAAGGCTTGGGTCTGGATGTTGAGTTAATTAGCGATGGTCACAAGAGGTAATGGATGGTCATCGGTTTGAAATGTAGCTTTGTGTTTTGCAGTAACCCTGATACCTCGAGCATCAGTCAGGCTCTTTTAACGAGTTTGGAGGTGATATTGTGAATTACATGATCACACACGACATTCCAGCTCAGAATACAAACTTTAATGCCATATATATCGGCTTGGCTTCCCCGGATAAAATCCTAGAACGATCCCACGGCGAGGTCACCAAGCCGGAAACCATCAATTATCGGTCCTTCAAACCGGAAAAAGACGGCCTTTTCTGTGAAAAAATATTCGGTCCGGTCCGCGATTGGGAATGCCATTGCGGCAAGTACAAGCGCATTCGTTACAAAGGCATCGTTTGCGACCGTTGCGGCGTCGAAGTGACGATGAAAAGCGTACGCCGGGAACGCATGGGGCACATTACCTTGGCGGTGCCGGTCGTTCACATTTGGTACTGGCGCTCCTTGCCTTCCAAGACCGGCTATATACTTGGTATGAGCATCAAAGAGCTGGAACGCATCATCTACTACGAGTCATATGTTGTTATCCGTCCCGGCCAAAGCGGTCTATACAAGAAAGAGCTGATCAGCGAGGAAGAATATCTGGATCTGGTGGCGCGAATGAAAGAGGTGGAAGCCGATGTGCCGGAAGAGGAAAGGTTCTATGCCAATATCGGTGGTCAAGCGATCTTGGATTTGCTCAAAACGGTGAATATCGATGAGCTCTCCCGGCAACTGCGCTATCAAGCCCGTCATGAGACCTCCATCCAGCGCAAGACTGATTCGCTGAAACGACTGAAAGTAGTCGAAGCCTTTCGTCGCGCCAATCGTGAACGTATCAACAAGCCCGAATGGATGGTCATGACCGTCATTCCGGTCGTGCCGCCGGAATTGCGTCCGTTGGTGCCGCTGGAAGGAGGTCGTTTTGCGACTTCGGACCTGAATGATTTGTACCGGCGGGTGATCATTCGCAACAACCGCCTGAAAAAGCTTTTGGAAATCAAAGCGCCGGAAGTCATCCTGCGCAACGAAAAGCGCATGTTGCAAGAGGCGGTCGATTCCTTGTTCGACAATGGACGCAAGTCATCGGCCGTGCGCGGGGACGGCAATCGGGCCCTCAAGAGCCTCTCGGACATGCTGCGCGGCAAGCAAGGTCGGTTCCGTCAGAACTTGTTGGGCAAGCGCATCGATTATTCCGGTCGCTCGGTGATCGTCGTCGGTCCGGAGCTAAAGCTGCACGAATGCGGTCTGCCCAAAGAGATGGCATTGGAATTATTCAAGCCGTTCGTCATTCGCAAGCTGGTAGAGCGGGGATTAGTCAAGACCGTCAAGAGCGCCAAAAAGCTGGTGGACCGGCGTGGATCAGAAGTGTGGGACATTTTGGAAGAGATCATCGACGATCATCCGATTATGCTCAACCGGGCGCCGACCTTGCACAGATTGGGAATTCAGGCGTTTCAGCCGATTCTGATCGAAGGCAAGGCCATCCAAATCCATCCGCTGGTCTGCGCCGCCTTCAATGCAGACTTTGACGGGGACCAAATGGCGGTGCATGTGCCGTTGTCCTTCTATGCGCAAATCGAAACCAAGCTTTTGATGCTTTCCAGCCATAACATTTTGTCGCCGGCCCATGGCCGACCTTTGGCCATACCCAGCCAGGACATTGTTCTGGGAATCTATTACCTGACCAAGCGGCGCACGGGCGTTCGCGGCGAAGGCATGAACTTTTCCTCAACCGAGGAAGTCCTAATTGCCTACAATGACGATCGAATCGATCTGCATGCGCCGATCAAAGTTCGCTTCAATGGCGCGATGCTGGATACGACCGTCGGCAGAGTGATATTCAACGAGATCCTTCCCAAAGAATTGCGGTTCATAAACGAACTGCTGACCAAGAAGGCCATCGAGGAGCTGGTTGCCAAAGCCTATGCCAAATTCGGCAACTATCACACCGCCCAACTACTGGATGATCTGAAAGAAATCGGTTTCAGGTTTGCCATGAAATCCGGTGCCACCGTGGGCTTGGATGACGTCATCATCCCGGCGGAAAAGGACGAGCTATTGTCGCATGCTCACGCCAGCGTGGCGGCCATTCAAAAACGCTACGAGCGAGGCATCATTACTGACGGCGAGCGCTACAATCAGATCATCGACATTTGGACGCACACCACCAGCAACGTGGCGGAAAAAATGTTCGAGCGCTTGCGTCAGGATAGGCAGGGATTCAATCCGATCTATATGATGGCCGATTCGGGCGCCCGAGGCTCGAAAGAGCAAATTCGGCAATTGGCGGGAATGCGCGGTTTGATGGCGAAGCCGCAAAAGAAAATGACTGGCTCCATGGGCGAAATCATTGAGAATCCGATCACGGCCAATTTCCGTGAAGGATTGACGGTGTTGGAATACTTTATCTCCACCCACGGCGCGCGCAAGGGTCTTGCGGACACTGCACTCAAGACAGCAGATGCCGGCTATCTAACCCGCCGCTTGGTGGACGTCGCGCAGGATGTGATCGTCACTATGAACGATTGCGGCACCATCTTGGGTCTGCGCGTCGGCGATCTAAAAGAAGGTGAAGAAATCATCGAGTCCATTCAAGACCGTATTGTTGGTCGAGTGGCTGCCGAAGATGTCTTTGATCCAGAAAGCGGTGATGTCATTGTCGAAGTCGGTCAGCTTATCGATGAAGAAATCGCCAGACGAATTGGTGCCGCCGGGATAGAAACTGTTATGATTCGATCCGTCCTCACCTGTGAATCGCCACGTGGAATTTGCGCACTTTGCTATGGGAGAAATCTCGCCACCGGCAAGATGGTGGGGATTGGCGAAGCCGTCGGAGTGATGGCGGCCCAATCCATTGGTGAGCCGGGTACGCAATTGACGCTGCGAACATTCCATATCGGCGGCACCGCCTCCCGTATCGCCGCGCAATCGCAAGTTGTTTCCAAACATGATGGCAAGGTCGATTGGGATAACCTGAAGGTGGTAAAACGCGACGATGGCGACATTGTAACCGTCGGGCGCAACGGACGCATTTCGGTCTTGGACGATGATAATCGTCTCATGGAGCGTCTGACGGTGCCGTACGGAGCCACGATTTTGGTCGAATCCGGGTCCAGGGTCACCCGAGGGACGGTCATCTTCAAGTGGGATCCGTATACGGCAAACATCATATCCAATTATTCCGGAACGATCAAGTTTGTTGATATTCTCGAAAACATCACGCTGCGAGAAGAGCTGGATGAAGCCACCGGCTTGCGCCAAAGAGTGATTATTGAAACTCGAACCCGTAATCTAAGCCCGACGATTCAAGTGTTGGATGAAAAAGGTTCAGTGCTGGCCTCCTATGTGGTGCCGACTCGCGGCTATTTGCAGGTGCATGCCGGCGACAGTGTCTCTGCGGGTGACGTCTTGGTTAAAATCCCGCGAGAAATAGCCAAAACCCGTGACATCACCGGTGGTTTGCCTCGAGTCGCAGAGTTGTTCGAAGCGCGGAGACCAAAAGAACCGGCGGTCGTCAGCGAAATCGACGGCATCGTTCGTTTTGGCGAAATGAAGCGCGGCGTGCGCAAGATCATTGTGACTTCCGAAGACGGTCACGAAGAGAAAGTCTACCTCATCGGCTACGGCAAGCATGTGTTGGTTCATGACGGGGATTTCGTGCATGCGGGTGAAAAGCTTTCCGAAGGCTCGGTCGCGCCGCACGATATCTTGGCCATCATGGGCGCCAACAAGGTGCAGGAGTACTTGGTAAACGAGATTCAGGAAGTTTACCGACTGCAAGGTGTGCGCATCAACGACAAGCACATCGAAGTGATTGTACGGCAGATGCTGCAAAAAGTAAAGATCGAAGATCCTGGTGATACCTTGTATCTCGAAGGAGATCAGGTGGACCGATTGTCCTTCTTGCGAGAGAATGAAAAAATCCGCAACCAGGTCGTCATTACTGCAAAAGGTGCTTCCAAATATCAAGTTCATGAAATGGTCGACGGCGAAGAATTTCGCAAAACGGTGAAGAAATTGGAGTCGCAGGAAAAAGAGCCGCCTCAAGCTCGTCCGGCGCAACCAGCCACTTTCCAGCCGTTATTGCTGGGAATTACCAAGGCGTCTTTGACCACAGAAAGCTTTATCTCTGCTGCCTCTTTCCAGGAAACGACCCGAGTTCTGACCGATGCTTCCGTGGAAGGCAAGGTTGATTATCTCTTGGGACTGAAAGAGAACGTGGTGATGGGGCATCTCATTCCGGCTGGAACCGGCTTGAACAAGTTCAAAGAAATGCTGGTCACCGGCCCGGAGCTCGAAGTGCCTGCGGATATGGAGTCGAAAACCGTTGAGGAAACTGAGGCGGAAGAACAAGAGAGCGAAAGCATCTTAGTTTAGACTGCTCCGGCCACGTTGGCTTGAGCTTCTGCGAGGAACATTCGGGGACGACAAATTCGGTCGCCGTGAAAGCAAACAAGTTTGTTCGCGCAACGGAGTTGATGAGAGTGTTTCGCGTGCCAGGGCTGAACGGCGAATTGCCCAAAAAGAAAAAAAGCTTGAAAATTTGATTCCATTGCCTTATATTAACCGGCTTTGCTAAAAGGAGGAATAGTGCCCACCATCAATCAACTTGTCCGTTACGGGCGCAAAAGATTAGATAGAAAAGAAAAGGCGCCCGCCTTAAGCGGCTCACCGCAGCGGCGCGGAGTGTGTACCCGTGTTTATACCACCACTCCTAAAAAGCCCAATTCGGCCCTGCGGAAAGTTGCCCGTGTTAGGTTGACGAACGGCTTTGAAGTGACGGCCTATATTCCCGGAGAAGGGCACAACTTGCAGGAGCACTCCATCGTACTGATTAGGGGCGGACGAGTAAAGGATCTGCCGGGCGTGAGATATCATATCATCCGCGGCGTTCTCGATACCGGCGGGGTGCAAGAACGGAAGCAGGGCCGGTCGAAATATGGCGCCAAGCTGAAAAAGTAAATTGATTTTCAAAGCAAATGCGGCTTGATATTTTGAGAGATTGAAATGCCAAGAAGGAAACGAGCTACAAAAAGACAGGTTCTTCCAGATCCGAAATACCATAGCATTCTGGTTACAAAATTCATAAATGGATTGCTTCGTCGCGGCAAACGTAGTATCGCGGAAAAGATATTTTACGGGGCAATCGATATTGTCAATAAAAAAGTCGGTTCCGAAGGTATCGCTGTTTTTGAGAAAGCGGTGACCAATGTGAAACCGATCTTGGAAGTCCGTTCGCGGCGCGTCGGTGGGGCTACCTATCAGGTGCCGGTGGAGATTCGTGGGGACCGTCAGCAGGCCTTAGCTATCCGCTGGATCATCGGTTATGCGAGGGGCCGCTCCGAGAAAACGATGGCGGAGAAATTGGCGGGCGAGCTCGTGCAGGCTTCCAACAACGAAGGTGCTTCCATCAAAAAGCGGGAAGACGTTCACAAGATGGCGGAAGCCAACCGGGCTTTCGCACATTTTAAGTGGTAGTATCCGAGTTTTTTGCAAACTAGCAGTTTTTGAGTTGCCAGTCTTGCAGTCCAACTCCAATTCTATTAGTGCTCAAAGACAGCCGGATTGGAAAGTAGTTGCTAAGACCTGGCGCAGTATATCGACTGATTTAGCACTATCTCCATTCAATCGAGCCACAAGCTTGCGGAGAGGGTGGTCGGAACGGCGCCAACGTCTTGATCCAAAGCCGGTCTTTCCAACCCAACAAAGCCTAAAGGGTGGTTCCCTGACAACTCTGGTAGGGCTTTCCGAGAGCGAGTGGTTTTTTTATGTCCCAAAAGTTCCAACTTGATAAGACGCGCAACATCGGCATCATGGCTCATATTGATGCCGGCAAGACGACGACGACCGAACGAATTTTATTTTACACGGGCAAGGTTCACCGCATCGGCGAAGTCGATGAAGGCGCGGCGACCATGGACTGGATGCAGCAGGAGAAAGAAAGAGGCATTACCATTACCTCCGCTGCGATTACCAGCTTTTGGAAAGGCCACAGAATTAATATCATCGACACGCCCGGTCATGTGGACTTTACCGCAGAAGTCGAACGTTCTTTGAGAGTATTGGATGGCGCGGTCGCCATTTTTTGTGCCGTCGGCGGCGTGGAGCCACAATCTGAGACGGTGTGGCGGCAAGCTGACAGGTACCACGTTCCGCGAATCGCCTACGTCAATAAAATGGATCGAATAGGCGCCGATTTCTATCAGACGGTCGATGGAATTAGAAACCGCTTGGGTGCCCGGCCGGTTTTGCTGCAACTTCCCTGGGGGGAAGGTGACTCCTTCGTCGGTCCGATTGACTTGATCCGGATGAAGGCGATCATTTACGATTCCGAGAGTCAGGGATCGAAGTGGCAGGAAGTGGAGATTCCGGAGGCAATGTTGGAACAGGCGAGGGAGCATCGCCAAAAGATGATCGAAGCTGTTTCCGATGACGATGACATTGTCTTGGAAAAGTATCTGGCCAACGAGGAAATTGCGGAAGAGGACCTTCACCGCGCCTTGCGAAAGGCGACCCTGAACGCGAGGATCGTCCCGGTGCTGTGCGGCGCGTCCGTCAAGAATAAGGGCGTACAACCGCTGTTGGATGCGATCGTGAATTATTTGCCGAGTCCGTTGGATATGCCGGCGGTTCAGGGAGAAAATCCCTATACGGGCAAAATTGAATCTCGCAAGCCTTCCGAATCCGAGCCGTTTGCGGCATTGGCTTTCAAGATTATGACCGATCCATACATCGGCAAGCTGACCTATTTTCGGGTCTATTCAGGGAACATACGAACTGGCATGACGGTGTTGAATCCCAACACCGAGAAAAAGGAAAGACTCAGCAAAATCCTGCTCATGTCTGCCAATAAGCGGGAGGAGATCAACGAAGTCTCAGCCGGCGATATTGCAGCCGCCGTGGGTCTTAGGATGACTCGTACGGGTGACACTCTGTGTGATCCCAAGCATCCGCTCAGCTTGG
Source organism: Caldithrix sp. (assembly GCA_020722685.1). The sequence continues at coordinate 38,558 of DYKH01000002.1, forward strand.
AGAGCATGCAATTTCCAGTGCCGGTCATCAGCGTGGCCATCGAGCCGAAATCGAAGGCCGATGAAGACCGGCTGATCAATTCCCTGAATTCTTTGGCATCGGAAGATCCCACGTTTCAGTTCAAGTCGGATGCCGAAACCGGACAGATGATCATCTCAGGGATGGGCGAGCTGCACTTGGAAATTTTGGTCGATCGTCTATTGCGCGAGTTCAAAGTGCAAGCCAACGTCGGCAAGCCTCAAGTAGCGTATCGAGAAACCATCACCGAGAAATGCGTCAGCGAGGTGCGGTTTGTGCGGCAGACCGGCGGTAAAGGTCAGTATGCACACGTGATCGTCGAGTTCGAACCCGGCGCACCCGGCAAGATATTCGAGTTCGAAAGTATGATCACCGGTGGGACGATTCCGAAAGAGTTTATCAAGCCCGTCGCTGATGGCATCAAGGAAGCCATGACCAGCGGCGTCATTGCCGGCTACCCGGTCATCGAGATTAAAGCAACCCTGTTAGACGGCTCCTTTCACGAGGTGGATTCATCGGAGCTTGCCTTCAAGATTGCCGGTTCCATGGCCTTGCGCGATGCAATGCGAAAAGGCAATCCGCTCCTTATGGAGCCGATGATGGCTCTGGAAGTTATCACGCCGGAAGATTACTTTGGCACCGTCTTGGGAGATCTGGTCAGCCGGCGCGCCAGAATCGTTGGTCACAGCTTGCGCAAGGACCTGCAAGAGATCAGAGCAGAAGTTCCGTTGGCGGAGATGTTCGGTTATGCGACCGCCCTGCGCAACATGACCCAAGGGCGGGGTGTTTTTACCTTGCAGTTTCTAAAATATGAGAAAGTAAGCGAAGAGATTGCCAAAAAGCTCAAAGAAAAGATGGGCTTGGCGGCTTGACCAGTTTTCGAGTACGGATAGTTCGAAAAACCGTCGTTGGTTTCGTAAAGGGATCAAATAGATTTCATAGCGATTTTTTAGCAGCGCAGATAAAGCTAAGGAGTTAGATCATGGCAAAGGCAAAGTTTGAGCGAACGAAGCCGCATGTGAACATCGGGACCATCGGGCACGTGGATCACGGCAAGACGACCTTGACGGCAGCGATCACGCAGGTATTGAGCCGAAAAGGATTGGCGCAAGCCAAGTCGTTCGACGAGATAGACAATGCGCCGGAAGAGAAGGCGCGAGGCGTGACGATCAACGTTCACCATGCGGAATACGAGACGGATCAGCGGCATTATGCGCACGTGGACTGTCCGGGTCACGCGGACTATGTGAAGAACATGGTGACGGGTGCGGCGCAGATGGACGGAGCGATTTTGGTGGTGAGCGCAGCGGACGGGCCGATGCCGCAGACGCGCGAGCATGTGTTGCTGGCGCGACAAGTGAATGTGCCGTATATCGTAGTATTTTTGAATAAAGCGGACATGGTGGATGATCCGGAGCTATTGCAGTTGGTGGAATTAGAAGTACGAGAGTTGTTGAGCAAGTATGAATTTCCAGGGGATGAGATACCGGTGATAACGGGGAGCGCGTTGCAGGCGTTGGAGCATCCGGAAGATGCGGAGAAGGTGAAGCCGATATTGGAATTGATGGCAGCGGTAGACAGCTATATACCGACGCCGGTGCGAGCGATCGACAAGCCGTTTCTGATGCCGGTGGAGGATGTATTTTCGATCACGGGGCGAGGGACAGTGGGAACGGGACGAATCGAGCGGGGGAAGGTGAAGGTCGGGGATGAAGTAGAGATTGTGGGTTTGGGGACGACGCGGAAGACGGTATGCACGGGGGTGGAGATGTTCCGCAAGTTATTGGACGAGGGCCAAGCGGGCGACAACGTGGGCTTGCTGCTGCGCGGGGTGGATAAGGAAGAGTTGATGCGGGGGCATGTGATAGCCAAGCCGGGGTCGATCACGCCGCACACCAAGTTTGAGGGAGAGGTGTACGTTTTGAGCAAGGAAGAAGGTGGGCGACATACTCCATTTTTCAACGGCTACCGGCCGCAGTTTTACTTTCGGACGACGGATGTGACGGGCTCGGTGCAATTGCCGGAGGGAGTGGAGATGGTGATGCCGGGCGACAACGTGCGGATCGTTGGCGAGTTGATCACGGAGATCGCCATGGAAGAGGGGTTGCGTTTTGCCATTCGCGAAGGTGGTCGCACGGTCGGCGCCGGCGTGGTGACGAAGATTTTCAAATAGATGCTTTTTGAGAGAAATTCAAACAAAGAAGTGTTTTGGAGCTAATCGATGGCGGGTCAAAAAATCCGAATCAAGCTTAAAGCCTACGATCACAGGCTAATCGACAAGTCCACAGAAAAGATCATCAAAACCGCAAAGCAAACCGGCGCCATGATCTCTGGCCCTATTCCATTGCCCACACGACGCTCGGTGTTTACGGTTTTGCGGTCCCCTCATGTGGACAAGAAATCGCGCGAGCAGTTCGAAACACGCATTCATAAGCGATTGATCGACATTCACAACTCGTCGCCGAAAACGGTGGATGCGCTGATGAAGCTCGAATTGCCGGCTGGCGTCGACGTCGAAATCAAAGTTTGAGCAAAAGCATCAGGACTGATTTGGCAAACGATTGAAAGCACGGATTGGGGGCCCGAAAGAGCAAGCATGTACAACATTTGATGGTATGAGGATGCGCGCTATAATTGGAAAAAAGCTTGGCATGACTCGCGTCTTTGACGAAGCCGGCAACTCCGTTGCCGCTACCGTCATCGAGGCCGGGCCGTGTTTGGTTACAAAGATCAAAACGATAGAAAAAGATGGATACCAAGCCATTCAGGTCGGCTTTGGCAAGAAGAAAGAAAAGCATGTCACCAAACCTGTTTTGGGACAACTCAAGCAGGGGGGGTTCGAGCCGTTTGAAGTCATGAAAGAACTGCGCGATTTCGAAAGCGAGCAGCCTCTGAAATTGGGTGACGAGATCAAAGCGGATATTTTTTCTGCCGGTGATCGCATCAAGGTGACTGGAATTTCCAAGGGCAAAGGCTTTGCCGGAGTCGTCAAGAGACACCATTTTGCCGGCGGGCCGAAAACCCACGGCCAAAGCGACCGGACCCGTGCGCCCGGTTCTTTGGGGCAGTCCTCCTTTCCATCAAGAGTCTATAAAGGCCTACGCATGGCCGGGCGGATGGGTGGCTCGCGAGTCACCGTACAAGACGTTAGAGTGTTACGAGTGGATGCCGCAAACAATATTATTTTGCTCAAAGGCGCGGTGCCCGGCGCGAACAAAGGAATCGTTCTAATCAGGAAGTAATGCACCTATGCAGCTACAAGTCTACAAGAAAGATGGCACAGAAGCTGGTCGTACCATTGAGCTTTCTGATAGTGTTTTTGCTGCCAAGCCCAATGAGCATGCTGTCTATTTAGCAGTCCAAAGCCAGAGGACCAATTCGCGTCAGGGAACGGTGGCCACCAAAACGCGTTCGATGGTATCCGGCGGCGGCAAAAAGCCCTGGAAACAAAAAGGGCGCGGCACAGCGAGATCTGGAAGCAGCCGCTCGCCGATTTGGCGCGGGGGCGGCATCGTTCATGGGCCCCAGCCGCATGAATACGATTATCGCTTGCCGAAAAAGGTGAAAAAGCTGGCGCGCATTTCGGTTTTATCCAGTAAGGTCAGCGACGAGAGCCTGAAGGTGTTGGAGGATTTCTCTCTTGAGCAGGTCAAAACCAAAGAGGTTTCTTCCATTCTCAAAAATTTTGGCTTGGAAAGCACCAAAACGCTTATTCTGCTGAACGAGTACGATCCACAAATGCTCTTAGCCAGCCGCAATATCAAGAATCTGAAGGTTGAAGTTGCCACGGATGCTTCGACCTACGATTTGCTCGACTGCAAAACTTTGCTGGTGATGGAAAGCGCGGTGAAAAAGTTGGAAGGTGTGTTAGCAGCATGAAGAAAGAGCATGAAGTTTTGGTTAGGCCTATTTTGACGGAAAAAATGTTACAGCTCCAAGAAAAGGCCGGCAAGTATTCGTTCGTCGTCGATCGCGATTCCAACAAGATCGAGATCAAGCGAGCGGTAGAAAAGAAATTCGACGTCACTGTTGATAGCGTCAAAACGGTCAATGTCAAAGGCAAAAGCAAGCAGATGAATACCCGGCGAGGCATTACCAGAGGCAAGCGGGCTGACTGGAAAAAGGCTATCGTAACCTTGCGTTCCGGCGATTCGATTGACTTTTTTGAAGGCGCCAAGGCCAAATAGCGGAGCATGAGGAGAAACATAGATGCCTGTAAAATCCTTTAAGCCGGTCACTCCTGGTACTCGATTCAAGACAGTCAGTACCTTTGAGGAACTGACGGACAGCCAGACAGTGCGATCTTTGACGGCCCCGTTGCGCAAGTCCGGCGGTCGCAACAATCGGGGGCGCGTGACGGCGCGCCGGCGCGGCGGTGGTCACAAGCGCACCTATCGGCTGATCGATTTCAAGCGCGATAAATTGGAGATTCCGGCGCGCGTGGCCTCCATCCAATATGATCCGAACCGGAGCGCTAATATTGCCCTGTTGAACTACGCTGACGGAGAAAAAAGATACATCCTTTCCCCACTTGGGTTGAAAGTGGGTGACACGGTAGTGTCCGGAGAAGCACCGGAAATTCATATCGGCAATGCCATGCCTTTGGACAAGATTCCACTTGGCACTTTGATCCATAATGTGGAAATGAAAAAGGGCAAAGGCGGACAATTGGCGCGCGGCGCCGGCACCTATGCGCAGCTTGTTGCCAAAGAAGGCGAGTATGGGCAAGTGCGGCTGCCGTCCGGCGAGGTGAGAATGGTTCGCTTGGAATGCCGCGCGACCCTCGGCCAGGTTGGTAACACCGACCACGAAAACATCAGCATTGGCAAAGCCGGACGCTCACGCTGGTTGGGACGGAGACCCAAAGTCCGCGGCGTGGCCATGAACCCCGTCGATCATCCCATGGGTGGCGGCGAAGGCAAGAGCTCCGGCGGTCGGCATCCCTGCACGCCGTGGGGAAAACCGACCAAAGGCTACAAGACCCGTAAGAAGAAGCCGTCCGATGCACTCATAGTCAAACGTAGAAAGTAGCGGGAAAGCAGATATGGGAAGATCAATCAAGAAGGGGCCATACATCGACCAGACGCTTTTACAGCGGATTGAAGATCTCAATCGTGCCAATCAAAAGCGGGTCCTCAAAACTTGGGCGCGGCGGTCCACCATTCCGCCGGAATTCGTCGGCCATACGCTGGCGGTTCATAACGGCACCAAGTTCATCCCGGTTTACGTCTCGGAGAACATGGTCGGTCACAAGCTGGGCGAGTTTGCCCCAACGCGTACCTTCCGGGGTCATCCGGAAAAGAAAGCAGAAAAAGCCGTCCGCAAGCCATAATCATATTGAATTAGCCTTCACGTTGGAGATACAGTAGATGGAAGCAAAGGCGATAGCAAAATGGGTTCGCATGTCTCCTTTCAAAGTGCGACGAGTCGCCAATCTGATTCGCGGCAAAGTGGTCCATGACGCGCTAAACATTTTGCATTTTAGCGACACCGCCGCTTCTGAGCCGTTGGAAAAAGTACTGCGCTCGGCAGTGGCCAATGTCATGACGCAGGAAGCTGCATCCAAGATCACGCCGGAAGAGCTTTTTGTCAAAGAATTAAAAGTGGACGAGGGCTTTACCTTAAAGCGGTTTCGCGCCGCCTCGATGGGTAGAGCCTCCCGCGTTAGAAAAAGAACCTGCCACATTTCCGTCGTGATCGGCGACGAGGAATAAACAGCAAGAAGCAGAGGAGTAAAGCTTGGGACAAAAGACAAACCCTCGAGGATTGAGAATCGGCATCATTCGCAGTTGGGATTCCAACTGGTACGATGAAAAAGAGTTTAGCAAAAAGCTGAGCGAAGACCTGATGCTGCGACGTTATGTGCATAATCGACTGCAAAAGGCCAGCGTTTCCAAAGTGGAGATCGAGCGCACACCGAAGCAGATAGCGCTAACCATCAGCACGGCGCGTCCCGGCATCGTCATCGGCAAAAAAGGCTTCGAAGTGGACAAGCTGCGGGAAGAGCTGCAGCGCATCACCGGAAAGGATGTTCAGCTCAACATCAATGAGATCAAGCGCCCGGAATTGGACGCTGCCTTGGTAGCGGAAAACGTGGCCAGCCAATTGGAAGGCAAGGTCTCTTTTCGTCGGGCCATGAAAAAAGCCATCATGTCCTCCATGCGCATGGGTGCAGAGGGTATTCGTATCTGTTGTTCCGGCCGGCTGGGCGGCGCCGAAATGGCTCGCCGCGAGCAATACAAGGAAGGCCGCATCCCGCTGCATACCTTGCGGGCCGACATCGATTTTGCCCGAGCCGTATCCAAAACCGCCTATGGTATTATCGGCGTAAAAGTGTGGATCTGCAAAGGCGAAATTATTGGCGCTGCTTAGAATGGTCCTATCGCAAAAGATATTCGTAGTGGAGAGAACATCTCATGTTAATGCCCAAGAGAGTAAAGTTTAGAAAGCAGCAACGCGGCCGGATGCGCGGCAAAGCCGTGCGCGGCTCCAGCCTGGCTTTCGGACAATATGGACTCAAGGCCATGGAGCCGCACTGGATTACTGCGCGACAGATCGAAGCAGCCCGTATCGCCTTGACCCGACATATCAAACGTGGCGGTAAAGTCTGGATTCGCATTTTTCCCGACAAGCCGTGCACCAAAAAGCCGGCCGAGACCCGCATGGGAAAAGGCAAAGGAGCGCCCGAGTTTTGGGTAGCGGTTGTCAAACCCGGACGAATTATGTTCGAGCTGGAAGGTGTGCCGGAAGAAATCGCCCGCGAGGCCTTTCGCTTAGCCGCACACAAGCTACCCATCAAGACCCGCTTTGTCAGCGCTGCGGACTTTGGAGGCTGAGAAAATGAAAATGGATGAAATCAAACAACTGCCTGTTGAAGAATTGAAGCTGCGGTTAGAGGACGCATTGGAGGAGCTTGGTAATCTGCGCTTTCAACACTCTACCCATCAGCTTGATAATCCGCTTCGCCTGCGCAGCCTGCGCCGGGACGTGGCAAGAATGAAAACGGTTTTGCATGAATATGCCTCGGGTATTCGCACTCGTTGAGGCTGTCAGGGATTTGCAATGAGCGACAGTGTATATGGAGATTCCCTCGTGGAAAGAAAATCAAGAAAGACCAAGATCGGCATTGTTTCCGGCGACAAGATGAACAAGAGTCGCGTCGTGGTGGTGGAACGCACCGTGAAGCATCCGTTTTACAAGAAATTCGTGAAAAAGACCTCCAAGTTCATGGCACATGATGAAGAGAACAGCAGCCATGAAGGCGATCTGGTAAAAATCATGGAAACACGGCCCCTGAGCGCGCGCAAGAGATGGCGCCTGGTGGAAATTATCGAGCGTGCAAAGTAGAGTAGATGAACCTCCTCAAACGAGAAAGCAGAGGAAGTAGTAATGATTCAGGAATATACCATATTGAATGTAGCCGACAATACAGGCGCCAAGAAGGTCAAATGCATCCGCATCATGGGTGGCTCAAAAAGACGCTACGGCACGGTCGGAGACATCATCGTTGTATCGGTCAAGCAAGCGATTCCAAACAGTGCGATCAAAAAAGGTGATAAAAGCCGGGCCGTCATCGTTCGCACCAAAAAGGAAAAGCGCCGCAAAGACGGTTCTTATATCCGCTTTGATGAGAACGCCGCGGTGCTGATTAATGATGCATTGGAGCCGAAAGGGACGCGTATTTTTGGGCCAGTGGCGCGCGAGCTGCGCGAGAAACAGTTCATGAAAATCGTCTCTTTGGCGCCGGAAGTTTTATAACCTCAAGCCACAAAAATCGGAATTAAGATGCGCGTAAGAAAAAATGATCAAGTGTTAATCATCGCGGGAAACTATCGCGGGAAAAAGGGCAAAGTTCTAAAAGTCTATCCGGAAAAGGATCGGCTCATTGTGGAGGGAGTCAATTTCATCAAGCGACACAGCCGGCCCTCCCAGCAGAATCCGCAAGGAGGCATTATTGAAAAAGAAGCCCCCATACATGTTTCCAATGTGATGGTTATTTGTCCGAAATGCGGCACCCCTGCCCGGATGGGTTCCAAGCAGGTTTTTGATGAAGCCCGCGGTCGCAAGAGCCGGGTACGCGTTTGCAAAAACTGCCAAGAAATGTTGGTCGCCACCACCTAATAATGAATGAAAGAACTCCGAGTTGTAAAAATGGCTGAAAAAAAAGATTACAAACCTCGATTGATCGATGTCTATCAGAAAGAAATAGTAGGCCAACTGCGCAAACGATTTTCCTATAAGAATATCATGCAAGTGCCCAAGATCGAAAAAATCGTTCTGAACATGGGCGTCGGTGAAGCCACCGAGAACGTGAAAAACATCGACAGCGCCGTCGATGAGATCACCAAGATTGCCGGTCAAAAACCGGTAGTGCGGAAAGCGCGCAAAGCCATATCCAATTTTAAGCTGCGCGCCGGCATGCCCATCGGCTGCAGTGTCACCTTGCGCGGCTGGCACATGTACGAGTTTCTGGATCGGCTGATCACCATCGCCATCCCGCGTGTGCGCGATTTTCGCGGCCTTCCCGCCAAGTTCGATGGCCGGGGCAATTACAACCTGTCTATTCGTGAACAAATCGTTTTTCCGGAGATAGATTACGACAAGGTAGACAAGGTTCGGGGATTCAACATCACCATCGTGACCACGGCAAAGACGGATGAAGAAGCTTATGAACTGTTAACCGCCTTTGGCATGCCTTTCGTGCGACGGTCTCAATAAGTAAGTACGAACCAGTTGGATAAAGAAGAGGAGATGCATTGGCTAGAAAAGCTTTAATCGTGAAAGCAAAGAAAGAGCCTAAATTCAAAGTAAGAAGTCACAATAGATGCTCTCGTTGCGGTCGTCCACGAGGATACTATCGCAAATTTGGATTATGCCGGCTCTGTTTTCGGGATCTTGCTTTGGAAGGTCAAATTCCCGGTGTTACCAAATCAAGCTGGTAGTCTCGTATTGAGAGTGTCAAAATAAGTTTGGATTTTTCCGCTTAAGGATTGTCTGGGAGAATTTAGATGTCAAAAACAGATCCTATCGCAGATTATCTGACCCGAATCAGAAATGCGACAAGGGCAAAACATCGAAAAGTCGATATCCCCGCCTCCGGGTTGAAGAAAGAAATTACCCGGATTCTGCAGGAAGAAGCTTTCATAAAGAATCACGTGGTGATCGAGGACGGCAAACAGTCCGTCATCCGCATTTATCTCAAATATGACGATGAGGATCGGAGCGTCATCTCCGGTTTGCTGCGTGTCAGCAAGCCAGGATTCAGACGCTATGTGGGTCGCAAAGCCATACCACGCGTCTACAACAATTTGGGTATTTCCATCATTACGACCTCGCAAGGTGTGATGACCGGTCAGGCTGCCCAACAAAAAGGCGTGGGCGGCGAAGTGTTGTGCTATGTCTGGTAATCGATCTGAGTATAACTGATTAGGAGCGTATTGTGTCAAGAGTCGGAAAAGCGCCCATCCAAATCCCCAGCGGCGTGACCATCAACATGGCGGGAAACTTGGTGACCGCTAAAGGACCAAAGGGTGAGCTTTCGGTGAAGCTGCATCCGGGCATCAAGATTTCCTTGGAAGACACGACCATCAAAGTGGAGCGAGCCAATAACAGCAAGCTGCAGCGTTCGTTGCACGGGCTTTCCCGAACGCTGATCGCCAACATCGTGGAAGGCGTCAACAAGGGATACGAAAAGCGCTTGGAAATCGTCGGCGTAGGCTATCGAGCGGAAACTCGCGGCAAGAGCCTGCTGCTGTCTCTTGGATATTCGCACCAAATCGCTTTCAGGCCGCCGGAAGATATCAAGGTGAGCAGTGAAGGAAACACCGTGATTGTCGTGCGAGGCATTGATAAGGCGTTGGTCGGCCAGATTGCCGCCAAGATTCGATCCCTCAAACCACCGGAGCCCTACAAGGGCAAGGGGATTCGCTATGCCGGCGAAGTTGTCCGCAAGAAGGCGGGCAAGACCGCTGCGTAATCAGGACGGCTTGTGCCCCATTCGAGTTTGACCACAAACTAATAATGATGAGTATTCTCTATGCCAGATAAAAATGTGAAGAAAAAAGAGACCAAGGATAGACGCCATAAACACATCTTAAAGCGTCTGCGTGGGAGTGAAAGCAGGCCGCGCTTAGTCGTCTATCGGAGTAATAAGCATATCTATGCCCAAATGGTGGATGATGGCAAGCAACGAACTCTTTTCTCCGCTTCCACTTTGAGCAAACCGGTCAGCGCGGAAGTTGAAAAGGCGAAATCAAAAGTAGAGCAAGCCAAGATCATCGGCAAGTACATCGCCAGTATGGCCAAAGAAAAGGGCGTACAGCAGATCGTGTTTGATCGTGCTGGCTATCTTTATCATGGACGCGTCAAGGCTTTGGCGGATGGCGCTCGCGAGGGTGGCCTAATTTTTTAACAAGAAAGCTTTGTTTCTACCTGTGAAGGTTTAGCATAAGGAACCGAGATTTGGATAGATTGAACCCAAATGAATTAGAACTCAAGGAAAAAGTCGTGCACGTCAATCGCGTGGCCAAAGTCGTAAAAGGTGGTAGGCGATTCAGCTTCAACGCCATTGTGGTGGTGGGCGATGGCCATGGTCACGTGGGCGTCGGTTTGGGCAAAGCAAACGAAGTCACCGATTCCATTGCCAAGGCCTCCGAGTCCGCCAAAAAGAATCTCATTACCGTTCCTTTGATGGGTGGAACCATTACCCATGAGATAGAAGGCAAATACGGCGCCGGGCGCGTATACCTGAAGCCGGCATCTCCGGGAACTGGAGTCATTGCCGGGGGCGCTGTGCGCGCTATCATGGAATCCGTGGGTGTAAGTGATATTTTGACGAAGAGCCGCGGCTCGGCCAATCCGCATAACGTGGTGAAGGCAACCATGGTGGCGCTGGAAAACTTGATGGACGCATCCTCCGTGGCCCGTAAACGGGGATTGTCCATTATGCGCGTTTTCAATACACAACCAAAGACTAGTCGAATTCAAGCAGAATAAGTGGTATTCTCTCAGGATATTGGTACAATGACGGCCCAAAAGACAAAGCAACTGAAAATTACTCTGGTGCGCAGCACTGTCGGTCATCTGGCGAATCAGAAAGCGACCGCCAAAGCCTTGGGTTTGCGCCGGCCCAATCACAGCGTCGTTCATGCGGATACACCTGTCATTCGCGGCATGATCAATCGTATCTTTCACTTGGTCAAGGTGGAAGAGTTATAGGTGTCGGCGTTGGGCGCAGATTGTCGATTTCAACGAAAAGGATTACGCTGAGGCAAGGATGAATCTATCAGATCTAAAGTATGCAGAGGGTTCGCGCAGGAATCGCAAACGAGTGGGCCGTGGCGGTGTTCATGGAAAGACCTCCGGAAAAGGCGAAAAAGGACAACTTTCTCGTTCCGGTGCCAAGCATAACCGATGGTTTGAGGGGGGACAGATGCCGCTGCAGCGTCGTTTGCCAAAACGCGGTTTTACCAATTTTGCCAGGAACGAGTATCAGATCGTCAATGTCGGCGACCTCAATCGACTTGAAGAAAACGCCGAAGTAACGCCGAATTCTCTCTATGATGAGGGCTTGATCAGCAAAAAAAGCCGCCCGGTGAAAGTTTTAGGCGAGGGAGAATTGGTAAAGAAATTATCCATAACGGCCAACGCGTTCAGCAAATCCGCCATTGCAAAAATTGAAGCTGCCGGAGGGAGGGCCACCGTCCTATGATGGAGCGCTTTCAAGCTGTATTCAAAATACCCGAGCTGAAACGGAAAATCCTGTTCACGGCAATGATTTTAATCGCCTACCGAATAGGTGGGCACGTCCCCATTCCTGGCGTCAATGCCCAGGCACTGCTCGAGTTTTTTCAGCAACAGCAGCGCGGACTGCTGGGCCTGTACGATCTTTTTGCCGGAGGTGCATTCAGCCGCGCCACCGTGTTTGCCTTGGGCATTATGCCCTACATCTCTTCTTCGATTATCATCCAGTTGCTGGGCGCGGTCGTTCCCTACTTCCAAAAGCTGCAAAAGGAAGGCGAACAGGGACGAAAGAAAATAACCCAACTGACACGCTACGGCACGGTGCTGCTCGCAGCCGGTCAAGGTTATGGCGCCAGCGTTTTTTTGGAGCGGATTGGTATGACCACTTCCGGTCAATTGGTCGTGCCCTATCCGGGATTCGGTTTTCGTCTTCTAACCATGATTACTTTGGCCTGCGGCACTGTTTTGATCATGTGGTTGGGTGAATTGATCACCGAGCGAGGTATCGGCAACGGTATTTCGCTGATCATATTCATCGGCATCATTGCTCGATTTCCGAACTCGATTTTTGATGAAATCCAACAGGTCATCAGCGGCAACCGAACGTTAATCATCGAACTGTTCTTGTGGGCATTATTTGTCGGCACGGTCGCAGGAACAATTCTTCTGACGCAGGGGACGCGAAAAATACCTGTGCAATATGCCAAGCGGGTGATCGGACGGAAAGTCTATGGCGGCCAAAGCACGCACATTCCCCTGCGGGTCAACACTGCCGGCGTTATGCCGATCATCTTTGCCCAATCGATTTTGTTCGTCCCGCAGACCGTCGTCCAGTTCTTTCCCAACAGCGATTTTATGCAGTCGGTCAATTTGATGTTCGATTATCAGTCTTGGACCTATTGGATTATCTACGGATTGATGATCGTCTTTTTCACCTATTTTTACACGGCCATCGCTTTCAATCCCGTTGACGTGGCCGACAATATGAAAAAGCATGGAGGTTTCATCCCTGGCGTGCGTCCGGGCAAAAAGACCTCGGAGTTCATTGATAACATCCTGACGCGAATTACGCTGCCGGGCTCGATCTTTTTGGCCATTATCGCCATCTTTCCGTCGTTCGTAACAAAGTTCACCAACGTGTCCTACAGCTTTGCCAGCTTTTATGGCGGCACCTCCTTGCTCATCGTCGTGGGAGTTGCCTTGGATACGCTGCAGCAAGTCGAGTCGCACCTTCTCATGCGCCATTATGACGGATTCTTGAAGAGCGGCAAGATTCGTGGACGACGAAGATTTTAGCTTGTAAGGGATGAGGAGCGGAGCGGGAGCGTGAGTCTGCGGGTCATTTTTTTGGGCCCCCCTGGCGCGGGCAAAGGAACACAAGCCGCCTATTTGGCGGAGAAATATTCCATTCCCCAGATATCGACGGGCGACATTCTGCGCAAAGCCGCGCAAGAAGGAACCGAGCTGGGGCGGAAGGCAAAGGCCATTATGGACGCCGGTGGCCTGGTATCGGATGAAATCATCGTCGCTCTGGTGAAGGAACGACTCGCACAAAACGATTGTCTTGAAGGGTACATTCTCGACGGTTTCCCGCGCACTCTGCGGCAAGCAGAAAGCTTGGATTCAATGTTGGGGAAAGATAATGCTGTCCAGGCGGTCGTCTACTTTGATCTCGAAGAAGAGGACGTCGTGCAGCGGTTGACCAGCCGCCGGACCTGCAATCGGTGCGGTAAGAATTTCAACGTCATCAGCGATCCTCCGCCCGCAAGCGGTCGGTGCGACCTTTGCGGCGGCGAGATCATCCAGAGAGATGACGACAGTGAGGCGACGGTCAGAAACCGGCTCAAAGTGTATCATGAAAAAACCGCGCCACTCAAAGGCTACTACGCACAGCAAGGCAAGCTACAGGTCATTGACGCCTCGCTGCCGGTTGATCAAGTCCGCGCAACTATCTCCGGTTTATTGGCGCGATTAAGAGAATAGGGTTCTATGGTTAGTATCAAGAGTTCGAGAGAAATTGAGCTGATGAGGAAAAGCTGCCGGATTGTGGTGGAAGCCCTCAAATTGGCAGAATCTCGAATTCGCCCCGGCTTGAAGGCTATTGATTTGGATTTAGAGATTGCGGATTTCATCTATTCCAAAGGCGCTCGGCCTGCTTTCAAAGGGTACCGCAACTACCCGGCGAATATTTGTGTGTCTATCGAAAATCAGGTTGTTCACGGTATACCAGGACAGCGCACGCTCAAAGAAGGCGAAATCGTAAGCGTCGATATTGGCGTAGAATTGAACGGCTATTATGGCGATGCTGCGCTGACATTTCCGGTGGGGCAGATTTCCGAAGAAAAGAAGCGGCTGCTGCGCGTGACAAAGGAATCGCTTATAAAGGGAATTGCAGCGGCGAGAGCTGGGAATCGGTTGTTTGACATTAGCTATGCAGTGCAATCGCATGTAGAAGCGGCGGGATTTTCCGTAGTACGCGATTTAGTCGGACACGGGATCGGCAGAGAGTTGCAAGAGGCCCCGCAGATTCCCAACTACGGACAGCCCAAGCGGGGTTTACGACTCAAGCCCGGTATGGTGTTTGCCATCGAGCCGATGGTCAATATGGGTAGCTACGAAGTCAAGACTGAATCCGACGATTGGACTGTGGTAACTGCGGACGGATTGCCCTCGGCTCATTTTGAGCACAACATCGTCATTACCAACGGTTCTCCCGAAATTTTGACCGAAGGACTCTAATAAACAAGAAGCGCATGGCAAAAGAAGTTTCCATAAAAATCGATGGTACGATCCTAGAGACGCTTCCCAACGCAACTTTCAGAGTGGAGTTGGAAAACGGCCATAAGATTTTGGCGCACATCTCCGGCAAGATGCGCATGCACTTTATCAAGATACTGCCCGGTGACAAGGTCACGGTCGAGCTGTCGCCCTACGACTTGAGTCGCGGCAGAATCACTTACCGCTACAAGTGAGATTTTAGGTACTAAAGAATAAGATCGTGTGACCGCTGAAGCGGATTTCAGGAGCAAGTTATGAAGGTGAGATCTTCTGTTAAAAAGATTTGCGAGCACTGCAAAATCATCAAACGCAAAGGCACCATTCGTGTGATCTGCAAGAGAAATCCACGCCATAAGCAGCGTCAGGGTTGAGCAGAGAAGCTGTACTAAAGAACAAAGGAGAATATTTTGGCTCGTATTTCCGGTATAGACTTACCACGCGACAAGCGCATCGAGGTCGCGTTAACCTATATTACAGGTGTTGGTCACCCTTCGGCGCAAAAGATTTTGCAGACCACCGGCATCGATCCGAATACGCGGGTGCGTGACATGACCCCTGACGAGGTTGCCAAGATTCGTGATGTCATCGCTAACGAATACAAGGTCGAAGGTGCGCTGCGCAGCGAGGTGCAAATGAACATCAAGCGATTGATGGACATTGGCTGCTATCGTGGCCTGCGCCATCGGCGTAATTTGCCCGCTCGCGGACAACGCACGCATACGAATGCCAAGACGCGTCGCGGTAATCGCCGCCCGGCTATGGTGAAGAAGAAAAAAACGGCCTGATTTTGACTGGATGGTCGTGCTGTGTTGGGGGCAAATTGAGAAGATCGGCTTCTAAATTCCCACTCGGAGGAAGATTTCTCCAGCTCTATTACTGAGAAAATAGTTTTTGTTAAAGAGGTGAATGTTGGCTAATCCAAAAAGAAAGACCGGCAAAAAGAAAGAAAAAGTCGAGGCAAACGGCGTCGCACACATCAAGGTCACCTTCAATAATTCGAATGTGACTTTGACGGACATGTACGGCAATGTCATTTCCTGGGCTACGGCCGGGCGGGTTGGTTTCAAAGGGTCGCGCAAAAGCACTCCCTTTGCTGCCCAGTTGGCGGCCGAAGCTGCCGCCAAGGAAGCAATGGAGCTGGGCCTGAGAAAGGTGGAGGTTTTGGTCAAAGGACCGGGTGCCGGGCGCGAGGCTGCCGTTCGTTCGTTACAAGCGGCCGGATTGGAAATCAGCACCATCAAAGATACTACCCCCATTCCGCACAACGGTTGCCGTCCGCCGAAACGACGCCGAGTATAGCTTTTTATGGTATAGATTTGAATGCCCCCGCAAGGTTCATTGTGCCTTGTGGAGTCAAGATCGCAGAAAATTGGCGGCGATCAGTGCCGTCTTTTTAGGAGGTTTTTTTATATGGCAAGAAATGCTGGTGCAGTTTGCCGACAATGTCGCAGGGAAGGCACAAAGCTTTTCCTCAAAGGCACCAAATGCACGACTAAGTGCGTGTTTGAGAAAAAGGGATATGCGCCGGGTCAGCATGGCCGAACCAGGCGATTCAAGCAATCGGAATACGCTGTTCAGTTGCGTGAGAAGCAAAAGGTAAAGCGCACCTACGGGTTGCTGGAGGCTCAGTTTCATAACTATTTTGCAAAAGCCGAACGCAAAAAGGGAATCACCGGCGAGGTATTGCTCAAGATGTTAGAGTGCCGGTTGGACAATATCGTTTATCGTTTGGGCATGGCCTCCTCGCGGGCAACGGCTCGTCAGTTGGTGCGGCATCGCCATTTCCTCGTCAACGGCAAATTGGTGGACATTCCATCCTACGAGGTAAAGGCAGGGGATGAAGTTCAGGTGCGGGAAAAGAGCCGCCAGCTCGAAACCATTCACAGCGCCATGAAGCGAGTCCGTGAGGGAAAGATGCTGCCTTGGCTGACGCTTGACAAAGCGGCGATGAAGGGCGTCTTGTTGGAAGTCCCCTCGCGCGAGAACATTCCGGTCAATGTCAATGAAAAATTAGTTGTCGAGTTGTACTCCAAATAGGTGGAGCAACCTAACCATCCTATCAGATTTTAGCAGGAAATCCAATCGTATGGAGCAACCCATGGGCTTACCAAGTTTTCAGATGCCGGAGAGCATCGAACTGGATGAGTCAAGCTACAGCAATACCTACGGAAAATTCATCGTGCAGCCATTGGAGCGTGGATTTGGCACCACCATCGGCACGGCATTTCGACGGGTTCTCTTGTCGTCCATCCCGGGTGCTGCCATTACCATGTTCCGCGTGGATGGTATTCTGCATGAGTTCAGCACCATCAAAGGAGTGCGGGAAGACATCTCCGAAATTGTCCTGAACCTGAAGCAAGTACGCTTCAAGCTTTTGGACAAGCGCCCTGATAAGGTGACGGTCGATCTGAAAGGTCCTTGGGATTTCAAGGCTGGGGATATTCAAGCTGCCACTCCCGAGTTGGAGGTGCTGAATCCCGACTTGCACATCGCCACCTTGAACGAAGATGCGGCGTTCAAAATCGAATTGCGAATCGGTCGCGGTCGAGGGTACGTGCCGGCTGAAGAAAACCGGCTGCCGGATATGCCTCTGGGTACGGTGGCCATCGATGCCATATTCACGCCGGTCACCAAAGTCATGTACAACGTCGAAAACACCCGCGTGGGCCAAAGAACCGACTATGAGCGGCTGATCTTAGAAATTACCACCGATGGGAGCATCACTCCTGATGACGCCCTCAGCTATGCCGGCAAGATTCTGCGCGACCATATTCAATTGTTCATCAACGTCGACGTTGAGACCGAAGAAGAGGAGCCGGTGGAAGTGGATGAGGAAGCCATTCGTATTCGCAAGCTACTCAAGATGAGCGTGGACGAGCTTGAGCTATCGGTCCGTTCGCACAATTGCCTGACGGCGGCGAATATCAAGACCATTGGCGATTTGGTTCGGCGCGATGAACAAGAGATGCTCAAGTTCCGTAACTTTGGTCGCAAGTCGCTAACAGAGCTGAACAAGATTCTGGAAGAAAAAGGTCTCCATTTTGGCATGGATGTGGAGAAATATTTGCGCAAAGCCGAAGATTAGGAAATGGGCAGGCATCCCCCGCGAGGGCGGTGCCGGATATGAATGAAGGGTTTGATGAATGAGACATTTAAAAGCAGGTAGAAAATTAGGTAGAACCAGCAGCCACCGCAAGGCCACTTTGGCCAATCTGGCTGCGGCTCTCTTTGCCCATAAAAGCATCATGACGACCACGCCGAAAGCAAAAGAGGCGCGCTCCACCGTCGAACGGCTGATCACTTTTGCCAAGCGCGGCGACCTCGCTGCCCGGCGCCAGGTGTTGCGAACAATCCCCAATAAGGAACTTGTGCGCGAGCTGTTTGAGGAAATCGCTCCCAAATACGCCGATCGCAACGGCGGCTATACCCGGGTTGTCAAAATTGGACACCGCAGCGGGGACAATGCAGCTATGGCGATTTTCGAATTAGTCGGCTATGAAGGCGTTCAGGCTGCGAAAATAGAAAAGAAGCGTCAGCAACGAGAAGCCAAATCGCGGCAAGCTGAAAAAGAGAAGGCAGAAAAGGCCGCACCGGAAAGCCAGGCTCCTGAAGAAGAAAAGTAGGAAAATTTTTCGGCGATGATTTGCAGGGCAATCCAATGGATTGCCCTTTTTCATGAAAGTCACTTTTCTAAAGCTAAATTTGGTTTGGCATTCTGGGCAAATATTGATAAATTGGCCTGCCGCAAGGAACACGCCTCCCATGGTTGCGGCGGTGGAAAGTAAATCACACGGCTGATTTTGGCCAAATGACCATGTTGCTCGCTTGTCGCCAAAAAGTCGGGAACTAATAGAAACACCTGCGCGTGCAAATGCGAGATAGTTTCCGCCGTGGACGGTCTTTCTGCTGCAACCGCATAGGCTATGCGGCACAATCTCATGAATAAGTCGATTAAGCTTTCTCCGAGAAGGATGATGAATAAAAAGATACCGGTAGTTTTCATTCTGGTTATACTTTCAACTCTGTATTGCACCCACAACAAGCCTCTTCCCAGCGGATACGAAACTTTGCAACGAGCCAACAAGGGTGAAGTGTTGGTCACGGAAGTCAAGGCGAATCGCAGCGCTTCGTATTGGTCCACGCCCGCGGCCGGCAGCAGAGGAACCTTGTTATTGGGGGTCAATCAAGACGTTCAATCCTCTTTCTTGCTCAGATTCACAGCTTGGTCGGCTATAGACACGGCGGACGTTCGTTCCGCGATTCTGACGCTGCGCCAGAAATTTCACTATGGCAACGGTGATTCCTTTGCCGTCAGAGTGTACCCGGTGAACGTAGAATGGGATGAGACAACCGTCAAGTGGGGCGACGTCAAGGATGGCTACGACGGTTCTAATTTGCTGAGCGAATTCAAGGTACCGCCATCGGATTCTGCTGTCCTTAGCTTCAGCTTGCCGCCCGCCCTAATCAATGGCTGGATAACTCAAGGCTCCAATAACGGAATCCTGTTTGTGAGTGAGCAAGCCCAGTTCATGGCTGAGTTTTACTCGTCGGAGAGCTCCAGTGGTTGGGCCAGCATGAGCGTCGTCCATCGCCCCAAAGCCGGGGGTTTGGACACGACGACCGTAGAAGTCGTGTACGACGCCAGCCTGCTACAGTACAACTCCGAAACGCTGGAGAACACTCTCCAGCAAGGCGCCAATCGCTTGCGGGTTGGCAACCTGACCGGTTACCGGTCCTTGCTTAGTTTCGATCTTGCCCAAATTCCCATTGCGTCCACTATCCATCAAGCACACCTGATTCTTCATGTCGATAAAACGGCAAGTTATACTCCAAGCTATGGCGTCAACCTCGCGGCTGCGCTGGTAGTGGCAGATTCCACTTGGGTTCCCGGCACGACAAAGCTGGATAGTATCAACGCAAGCCCATCCGGCATTGCGGTGAGCGATGAGGAAACGTTCGAGTTCACCTCGGCGGAAGCCAATCAACTGTTGACAGCCCGGGTGCAAAGCTGGGTGTTGAAGAAACAGCCAAATTACGGGCTGATGATCTATTCTGCCGAAATGGGCGCTAATGCCGCGGAAATGAGTTTTTACTCCGGCATAGAAGACACGACGCTTGCACCCCGCTTGCGTGTCACCTATTCGCTCCCATCCATGGCGCGCTTTCAAACGCCCTGATTATCGCCGCGGCATGAATGCAGGCAAGTGAGAGCTTCGGTTCAATTCTAATGTGAGAAACAGTATGGTTCGATTGATCAATAGGGGACTGATCCTTTCCATCGTGGGAATGAATACATTTCTACTCGGTTTTCAAGCGGCGCGGGCAGATTCTTTCTACTCATCCATCGGCTTGGGCATTCCGCGCTATTTCGTTTCTCCCAAGTCCATCGGCATGGGCGGCGCAGGAATAGGATTTGTCGATCGTTTAGCCGTCAATGCCATGAATCCCGCCGCCATCAATGTCATGGGCATCACGACCTTGTCCGTTGATTTCGAGTACGAGTCGGTTGACAGCAAGAACAGTTTGGCGGCCGTCAATACACGGCACGGAAATGCCTCCGGCTTTCGCTTTGTTGTGCCGCTGAAAAGATACCTAAACTTGCTGACTATGCTAAAGCCGCTCGCCGGTTCGCGATACACTTTGTCCTTAGAACAAAGCACAGAAGCATCGGAATATACCCGCATCGTCCAAGGGGATGGCGGGTTGAGCGCCGCAGGACTTGGACTGCAATACCAAATCAAGCCCTGGCTGTCGTTGGGTAGCATGATGAATTTCCATTTTGGCAGCTACAAGGAGCAGTGGAAGACCGACTTTGTGGAAGAGACGTTTACCGATGCCAGCGATGAATTTAACAGCTATTTGTGGGGGATCGGCTTTGAATGCGGCGCTTTGCTCAAGCCTGGCAAGAACATTGGCGTCGGCCTGGTTTACAAGTACGGCGGCCGGCTGGACGCAGAAACCCAGTCCACCCTCGGCAGCGGCTTCGATTTGGGCACCGTGACAGTGGATATTGCTCACCCACCCGCGTACGGCCTGGGAATTTCCTATGCTTTTCCCAAACTGCTCTTTGCTCTGGACTATTACATGCAGTCTTGGAGTCAATACAAAATAGAAAACGTGCACAGAGACAATCTGCACGATTATTGGCGTATCGGCGGCGGCTTGGAATTCTTGTCTTCACGGGATTTTTTAGCCAGTTATTTCAAAAGAGTCAGCTTGCGCTTGGGCGCCTACTACGCCGAGTTGCCTTTTACCAACAGCGATCAATCGTCTGTCAGTGAGAAATTCTTGACTTTTGGGATTGGGTTGCCCTTCCACGTTAACGCCGGCCGGGTTGATCTTTCCCTTGAAGTGGGGACGCGGGGGCAATTGCCTCAGGCCGACTACCGCGATGCAATCATTCGTCTGTCAGGGAGTATTACCGGCAGCGAGTTGTGGTTCCAACGCGTCCACCGATAGAGATCGGGATTCGGCAAGAAAAAAGCCCTTGCATTTGAATCCGGTTTTCTTTAAAATTGTCCGCTTTAATTTAGGTCTCCTTCAGAATCATTCCATAGCCAGTTCTGCCCTTCACCCGGCATCAAGGCGCCTGCTGCAAGCATTACGCGATAGGTCTTTGCTATGTCTTTTCTCAAACATACGGATCCCGAAGTTTTTTCTGCCATCCAAAACGAGATCAAACGCCAGAACGACAAGCTCGAGCTGATTGCCTCTGAGAATTTCGTCAGCGTAGCGGTTTTGCAGGCGATGGGCCAGGTGATGACGAACAAGTACGCCGAGGGCTATCCTGCCAAGCGTTACTACGGCGGCTGCGAGAACGTCGATGTCGTTGAGGAACTAGCGCGCGAGCGGGCCAAGAAACTGTTCAATGCAGAATATGCCAATGTGCAGCCGCACTCGGGATCACAAGCTAACATGGCCGCCTACTTTAGCTTTGTGACTTTTGGGGATAAAGTGATGGGCATGGATCTTTCGCACGGCGGCCATTTGACCCATGGCAGCCCGGTCAATTTCTCCGGACGTTTCTTCAATATGGTTCATTACGGTGTGGACAAGACCGGCTACATCGACATGAATCAGGTGGAAGAAATCGCCTTGCGGGAGCGTCCAAAACTCATCATCACTGGCGCCAGCGCCTATTCGAGAGAAATTGATTATGTGAGTTTTCGCCAAATTGCCGATCGAATTGGCGCTAAACTACTGGCCGACATCGCCCATCCGGCCGGCTTGATAGCTACCGGCCTCATCAAAAGTCCGCTTCCGCATTGCCATGTCGTCACCACCACGACTCATAAAACCTTGCGCGGCCCGCGCGGCGGCATGATCTTGGTCGGTAAGGATTATGATAACGATCAGGGTATTACCGTCAAGGGACGGCTAAAGCGAATTTCCGAGATCATCGATTCGAACGTATTCCCCGGTTTTCAGGGCGGCCCGCTGATGCACGTCATTGCCGCCAAGGCGGTGGCTTTTCACGAGGCCTTGCAACCGGATTTTGTCGAGTATCAGAAACAAATCATCAAGAATGCCAAAGCCTTGGCTGCCGGGCTGAGCGAACGTGGCTATGACATCGTTTCCGGCGGCACCGATACGCACTTGATGCTCATCGATCTGCGCAATCACGGTTTGACCGGCAAAGAAGCTGAGAAAGCCTTGGAAGCCGCAGGCATGACGGTCAATAAAAATATGGTGCCTTTCGACACTCAGACTCCTTTTGTAACCAGCGGTATTCGCATCGGCACGCCGGCGCTGACCACGAGAGGCATGAAAGAAGGCGAAATGCGCACCATTGCTGGGTTGATCGATCTCGTGCTGCTGAACATCGCCGATCAGTCCGTGCAAGAAAAGGTTCGCCGACAGGTTTACGAATTATGCCGGCACTTTCCGCTGTATCAAGAAATCTTGGAATAGATGACAATCTGCCCCTATGAGATGCCCATTTTGTAGCTATCACGATAGCAAGGTGATTGACTCGCGGACCCGGGATGGCGGTCGATCTATCCGTCGCAGACGGGAGTGCCTAAAGTGTCAGCGGCGTTTTACGACTCGCGAGCAGGTGGAAGAAATACCTCTTTGGGTCATCAAACAGGACGGTCGGCGCGAAGAATTCGACCGGCAAAAGCTGATCAAAGGAATGCAGTTCGCGTGCATCAAGCGTCCTGTGCCCATGACCGAAATCGAGCGGATTGCTTCCAAAATCGAGTTCGACCTTCGTGATCGGGCCGTGGAAGAAGTGGAGTCTAATGAAATCGGCGAGGTGGTCATGAAGGAATTGAAAGAGCTGGACGAAGTCGCCTATGTGCGTTTCGCCTCAGTGTATAGGAATTTTCAAGCAAAAGAAGAGTTCTTGAGCGAAGTGAAGCAGCTCAAATGAGATTCTTTTGCTTACGGCTTTGTTTTTGTCTCCTTTGACAACACAGCGTTCGAGGTGGCACGTACCTCGGCGAAATATCAATATCGGAATTAATGGCAGGCGAGCTGTGGATTTTGCTTCAAACGGCGACCTGCTGTTTTTTTGTCGGCGCGAAAACAGGCTCCATTCACCCAATAAGGATCATGATGCTGCTTGCCAGAGTGATGGCGGATATTAGGTTTTTGGACGGAGTTGAGTTTGGGTATTTTTAAGATCGGTTCCTTCTCGGGAGGCGTGCATCCACCGCAGCGAAAAGGTTCTACCGAAAAGAAAGCAATCGAAAAACTGCCCATCCCGCCGGAGGTCGTCATACCGGTGCAGCAGCATTTAGGCGCCCCCTCAAAACCCATTGTCGAAAAGGGTACGCAGGTTCGCGTCGGTGACCCTGTTAGTGAGGCCAACGGTTTTGTGTCGGTGCCGTCCCACGCCTCCGTTTCCGGCACTGTGGTTGCGGTGGAGAATCGCCCGCACCCGCTCGGTACCGATGCGCTATCCATCGTCATCCAAAGTGATGGCCGGGACGCCTGGAATCACAAGATTGCCTTTCAAAAGGATTATCTCAGCCTCCCAGCCAGCGTCATGCTGGAACGAATTCGCAATGCCGGTTTGGCGGGAATGGGCGGGGCGGCCTTCCCAACTCACGTCAAGCTGGCTCCGCCGGCCAACAAAACCATCGACACCTTTATCCTGAATGGCGCAGAGTGCGAGCCTTATTTGACTTCCGACCATCGATTGATGCTTGAAGAGCCGGAAAAGATTTTGCTGGGCATGCAAGTCATCATGAAGATATTGGGCGTCACGCAAGGGGCAATCGGCGTCGAAAATAACAAGCCGGACGCGGTGCAGACTTTGCGTAAAAAGGCGGCTGAGTTAAGGCTGCCCTATCAGGTCTTGTCACTGCGGGTCAAGTATCCCCAGGGCGCCGAGAAGCAACTCATCAAAGCGACTACGGGCAGGGAAGTGCCCAGCGGCGGACTGCCGATGGACGTTGGCTGTGTGGTGCAAAACGTCGGCACGGCCGCTGCCGTGTATTCGGCGGTCGCTTTTGAGCGTCCCTTGGTCGAGCGTGTCGTCACCGTGACCGGCAAAGGCATTCGAGAGCCCAAAAACGTGCTGGTGCGCATCGGCACGCCCTTTTCTTTTGTTTTCGAGCACTGCGGCGGTTTGAATGATGCCGCCGGAAAAATCATCATGGGCGGCCCGATGATGGGCGTGGCGCAACACTCGCTTGAGGCTCCGGTCATCAAAGGCACCTCCGGCTTGTTGGTCATGGACAAAAACGAAAGCCGTCGACAAGCGGAAGTCAACTGCATTTCTTGCGGTCGCTGCATACACGTCTGCCCGATGGGACTGATGCCAAAGATGCTGGGCGCTTTCGTGCAGCATTCCCGGTTCTCCGATGCAGAGTCTTATCATGTGCTCGACTGCATCGAATGCGGCTCATGCGCCTTTGTTTGTCCGGCGCATATCAATCTCGTGCACTTGATCAAGTATGGCAAAAGCGAAGTCATCAGGAGCCGGAGGAAGGCGAGTTAGGCCGAAGCAAAGCAGGGGACCGGCATAATACGTTTTGGCTGACAATTCATGGAGCCAAAGCCTGTCATTGCGCTTTAGCGGATTCGACATGACCCACTTAATTTGCTTGGTAGGTACAATTTTCGGAGCGCACTGGCAAATCAGAATTCAGATTTAGCCATTCATGGAAAGATCATTTTACGTCTCAGCTTCACCACATATCGCTGACCGGGAGTCTGTTGCCAAGATCATGCTCCTGGTCAGCGCGTCATTGATACCGGCGGGGATAGGCGGCGTTTACTTTTTTGGGGTGCGTGCACTGTGGATTATCATCATCAGCATCGTCTCGGCGGTCGGTACGGAAGCAGCGGTGCAAAAGCTCATGAACAAGCCGGTGACCATTCACGACGGCAGCGCGCTTTTGACCGGTGTTTTGCTCGCCTATAACGTCTCCGCCCAGGTACCGCTGTGGATGCCGGCCATTGGCTCTTTTTTTGCCATCGCCGTCGGCAAGCAGGTTTTCGGGGGATTGGGATACAATCCCATGAATCCGGCATTATTAGGACGGGCATTCCTGCTCGCTTCCTGGCCGACGCACATGACCATTTTCAGTGATGCGCCCCCGCGCGGCGGCACGGTTTCCGGTATCGATGTCATCACGTCCGCTACGCCGCTCAATGTCTTCAAGCAATCACAGGAGGTGCTGGCGCATGCCTCCGAATTCCCCATCGAAAAAGTGACTGAGGCGCATCAGGCCATTGGCCAGCTTTATGATTCGATCGACAAGCTCTTTTGGGGCCAAGTGGGCGGATGCATCGGCGAGACCTCGGTTTTTCTCCTGCTCATTGGCGCTGCTTTCTTGCTGTACAAAAGGTACATCGGCTTGGAAATCCCCGTCAGCTTTTTAGGATCGGTGGCGGTCCTCAGTTGGGTCTTCGGCGGCTCCGAAGAATTGTTTAGCGGCAACGTGATTTTCAACCTATTCTCCGGCGGGCTGGTCCTGGGCGCGTTTTTTATGGCCACCGATATGGTGACCTCACCGCTGACGGCCAAGGGTCAAGTCGTCTTTGGCATCGGCTGCGGCATGATCACCATGCTCATACGCAGGATTGGCGGCTACCCCGAAGGCGTTTCCTATTCAATTTTGCTCATGAATTTGTTGGTGCCGGCAATCGATCGCTGGGCAAAGCCAAAGCTCTTTGGAGGCGCCCGGAAATTGTGAACGACATTCTAAGATTTGGCGGAATATTGCTGTTGGTGAGCGTCGTTGCTGCTGCGGGATTGGCCGCCGTCTATCAAGTCACCAAGCCGCGCATCGAAGAGCAGAAGAAGAGGGAGCTACAAAACGCGCTGGGGGCGGCCATACCGGGCGCGGACCCGAACGCCATCAGGCAGGTAACCGAGGCCGGAGGGAAGATCCTCTACTATAAAGGATTCGATTCCCCGGATACAACCGGGCTGATCGGCTACGCCTTCATCGCCTCCGGAATTGGCTATTCCAGCACCATTGAAACCATGGTGGGGGTGGATTCGACCGGCAAGATTATTGGCATCAAAGTCCTTGCGCAGGGAGAGACACCGGGCTTGGGGACCAAGGTGCAGGAAGTTCGCTATGGGGAAAAAGAACCCTGGTTCCCGCAACAATTTCTCGGTCGCAATGTGAGTAAGCTGGCGATCGATAAAGACGGCGGGGAAATCAAGAGCATAACTGGCGCAACCATTTCCTCGCGCGCTGTGACAAAGTCGATTGTCGCGGCTTATGAAGCTCTGTTTGCAAAGGGCGAATGAGCCGTTTGGGTACTTATACAGAAGCGTCACCCTTCCGACAGAAGGCGGAAATCGCTCAATCGCTGTAAGCGCGTGAAGGATAAGCAAATTTGATGAATTGGATCATATCTTGATCATGATACCTGTATTTTAGCATCGTGGGTGCTTCGAGGAGAAAATGTCCGCCGCAAAAGAATTTTCCAAAGGTCTCTACAGCCAAAATCCTGTCTTTAAGCAGGTCCTTGGCTGCTGCCCCACCTTGGCCGTTTCCAACACCGTCTACAACGGCATCGGCATGGGCATCGCCGCTACCTTTGTGCTGGTCTGCTCGAACGTGCTGATCTCTCTCATTCGCAAAGGTGTGCCGGGAAAGATTCGTATTCCCATCTACATCGTGGTCATCGCCACTTTTGTCACCATCATCGACTTGACCATGGCCGGCTTTACTCCGGAGTTGTACAAGACTCTGGGGATTTTCGTCCCCTTGATTGTGGTCAATTGCATTATCTTGGGACGCGCCGAAGCTTATGCCGGCAAAAACAGCATCGGCCTTTCTTTCCTCGATGGCTTGGGAATGGGCATCGGATTTACCTTGGCATTGATTATTTTGGGAACCATCAGAGAAATTCTCGGCAACGGCAGTTTCATGGGCGTACCGGTTCTGGGTACTTCCTATCAGCCGGTTTTGGTAATGGTGCTACCACCCGGAGCCTTCCTGACCATTGGATTCATTCTCGGATTTTTCAATTGGCTGGAAAATAAGAAAGCCAAGGCAAAGTGAATCTGGTTCCCTCTGTCGAGGTCAATAGAATGTTGTAGGAGCTAAAGTCATAAATGGAATTGCAAACGCTTTTGATCATTTCGATCGGCGCGATTTTTCTCAACAACTTTGTTTTTTCCCGCATCCTTGGTATATGTCCTTATCTGGGCGTCTCTAAGCAACTGGATTCGGCAATTGGCATGGGTGCGGCGGTGATTTTTGTCTTAACCTTGGCCTCAGCAGTGACGTGGCTTATTGATACCTATTTGCTGATTCCATCACAAAGCAATTTATTCTATCATCTTTTTGCGTTGCCGCAGCCGCCGGATTTGACTTTCCTTAGGACCATTTCCTTCATTTTAGTCATTGCGGCTTTGGTGCAATTCGTCGAAATGGTTATTCAGAAATCCAGCCCGGCTTTGTACAAGTCATTAGGAATTTATTTGCCGTTGATTACCACCAATTGTGCCGTGCTCGGCGTGGCCCTTTTGAACGCCAATGCCAGTTACAACTTTCTGCAGAGCATCGTACATGGATTTGCGGCAGGAATCGGATTTACCATTGCTTTGGTTTTAATGGCCGGCATTCGTGAAAAATTAGAAATGGCCGACATTCCCAAGGCCATGCAAGGAATTCCGATTGCTTTCATCATGGCCGGTTTGATTGCCATCGCCTTCTTGGGTTTTTCCGGACTCAAATTGGGAATGTGAGGCAATAAAGCTTTGATAATTTGATTGAGTAGTTCATGAGCAGTGCAAAAAAAAATCCACGAACAGACAAGCAGGACCAAGTCGCCCGGCAAGACGACGACACGCCGCGGCAAGAAGCCGAGTCGCCTGCGGCAAAGACAGCGACCGCTGACCCTTCGTCCGGCTCATCGGATGCCAAAAACGCCGGCCGCAATGCTCCCAGCAGCCCGGATGGTTACCCATATCCTGATGATGAGTACACAGAAGACTCAGCCTACGAACCGGAGGTGACAAAGGAAGCGGCCAAGCCAACGACGACCAACGAAGACAAAGCCGGCCAGCGCACGGAATCGACCCCCGCGGGAAGCGGCGGCAACGGCGGGCATCGAAAGAAGAAAGAAAAGTACGACGATCCAGAAAAGCGAATGCCCTTTTTGGATCACCTGGAGGAGTTGCGCTGGACGATCATTCGCAGTCTGGTGGCCATTGCGCTCGCTTCTGCCGGGTGTTACTTTTTCTCGCGGCAGATCATAGAGATTCTCCGCTATCCCGGCCCAAAGGACATGGTGCTGATCTTCCTTTCTCCAACCGAAGGCTTTATGATTTACATCAAGGTTTCCATATTCGCCGGCTTGGTCGTGGCGCTGCCTTACGTGGCCTATCAGTTTTGGAAATTCATTGTACCGGGCCTGTTGGAAAAAGAGCGGCGTCTGGTGCGCCCGATCGTCTTTTATACGGTCATTTGCTTCCTGTCAGGTGCGGCCTTCGCTTACTTTGTGATTATCCCGTTCGGACTAAAGTTCTTGATGAGTTTCCAGACGGACTTTTTGGAAGCGAATATTACCATCGGCAAATACCTCGGTTTTGTAGTAACCCTGCTGTTGGTATTTGGGGTGGTTTTTGAATTGCCTGTACTTGCCTATTTGTTGACTCATATTGGCCTGCTTACGCCTGAATTTTTGCGCTCCAAGCGCCGTTATGGAATCGTGATCATTTTTATCGTGGCGGCCATTCTTACGCCCCCGGATGCCTTTACGCAAATAATGTTGGCGATTCCATTGATTCTGCTTTATGAAATCAGCATTTGGGTTTCGGCCTCGGTGCGGAAGAAGAAAAAGGCGCAAGAGGCCAAAGCAGGAAGCTAATGCGGTCTTGTGGCGACATGAGCAAATTTGGAGCGCCCGCCAGCATACGGACCAGTTCTCCATCACCGGTCTGTCCGGCGGCCAAGGTTGGTTCCGCATCTGCAAGCTTCGTTAGCGTGGAAAGATTGTTCTCATTGCTGCGGCCGGCTATCGTCTGACTGTTTGATCGGCTTTGTTCATTGAGGTAGTCCTTGCTACTGGGCGGCGCAGGGGACCCACGCCGGATCGCGGCTGTCCGCAATGGAAAAGGAGATTTCTTGTTTCACCCCGAATCCGCCATCATTGACTTACACGTTCATTCCACGTTTTCGGATGGTCTGTTCACTCCCGAGCAGATTGTTCGGCTTGCCGAGCAACGAAATCTGCAGGCAGTCTCCATCACCGACCACGATGAAATCCACGGCTATCAGGCTGCCTTCGCTCTGGGAAAAGCCACAGGCCTTCAAGTCATTCCCGGAATTGAAATCAGCACGCTCTACGGTACGGAGGATGTTCACATCCTCGGTTATTTTATCGATCCGCAAGATGCCCGAATTCGGAGATACGTGGAAATTTTGAAAGTGCGAAGAGTCCAAAGAGCCGGCGAAATCGTTCAGCGCTTGAACAAAATGGGTGTTCACATTCCCTTTGAATTGGTGAAATTGAAGGCCAACAATGGCTCGATCGGCCGCCCACACATTGCGGACGTGCTGGTCGAAGAGGGAATTGTCTTTTCTTTTCAAGAGGCGTTTCAAAAGTACCTTGGAAATGACAAGCCGGCCTATGTTCCCAAAGTCAAAATCGAGCCGCAAGAAGCATTGCAAATGATTCACGGTGCCGGCGGCCTGGCCTTTGTGGCGCATCCGAGCGTCGGCGTTAGCGATGCGACGCTCTTTCAGCTCATAGAACTCGGCTTGGACGGGATTGAGACCTTGCATCCTAAACACACGCTTGCCGACGTTGAGCGGTACCAGAAGTTGTGCCGGCGTTTTGACTTGCTGGAATCCGGAGGCTCGGATTGTCACGGAGCGCGCGAAGGTGAAGCCATGCTCGGATGGGGAAACGTGCCTTACGCCTATCTGCAGCGCATGCAGAAAAGACGAGAGTTGCCAAAGATCTCCGTGTGAAATGGAGTAAGTGATCACGGGGTTTTAATTCCCAAGCCAAGCCCGCTGGATTTATTAGTTGTTAGTTCGCGACCGGAACAAGCATCGCAGGATAAAAACAACCTCGCGGAAAGCCCGCAATGAACGCAGAGAAAGAACCTCCCGAGGTTGGCGTGCGCGAAACAAAAATAGCTTTGAGCACAGCTTCCTATGAACAGTCACCGTTAAAGCCTTAAGGACTGACTGGAGGACAGGTGGCATCTGCAACAAGAGCGGAGAAAAAACATTGCGAGCATCGCGTGCTCTGCGTGAGAAACTTGCTCTCACGGTCGCATACCCTGTGATTGGTTACGAAATGGATCGAATGCTTTTGTCGAAAGCATGCAACAGAATAGTCTGTGGAGGAATAGATTGGACAAAACCTTAGCAAAGTATCATCTAACCTTTTTGCCCGCCAACAAATCCGGGGATTTTCCTGCCGGACAAAGTCTGTTGGAAGCTTGTCATCAGCTTGGCATCGAGCTTTCCGCACCCTGCGGCGGCGCCGGCATATGCGGCAATTGCGCCGTTGTCGTCAAATCCGGGAATTATCCTCCCACACCGGCGGATTGGGAGTACTTGAGCGCGGATGAAATCGCTCAAGGCAAGCGACTTGCTTGTCAAGCCAAAATTGCCGGCGATTCTGTTTTGCTGGTTCCTGAACCACAAAAAGAAGAGATTTCCAATATTCTCGTTTTCGGTGAAAAGCGAGCAGTCGAGCTACGCCCATCGGTGCAAAAGCTGTTCGTCCATGTCGACAAGCCGAAGTTGGACGACAATCCTTTTGATTTGGAGGATTTGCTTCGCGCCGCCGGTCTGTCCGGGAACAGTCTGCATGTGCCTCTTGACGTGCTGAGGAATTTGCCTGACCGTCTGCGCCGGTCCGACTACCAAGGCACCCTGGTGACCCGCGATAGCAAGCTGATCGGTTTCGAGATGGGAGATACCCGCGGGATTAATTTTGGACTGGCTGTGGACATTGGCACCACGACAGTCGTCGGCAAGCTCATCGACTTGACTTCCGGCCAGATTGTGGCGATTGCTTCTCGGCTCAACAGCCAGCGCAGCTATGGCGACGATGTCATTTCCCGCATCTCTTACGCCAACGACAAGGAAGGCGGTCTGTCGCGCTTGCAACAAGCGGTCCTCGAGGTGTTGAATGAAATCATCGAGGATGTTTTACAGCAAGCCGGCGTCAAAGCAGAAAGTGTGTACGAGACGGTGATTGTCGGCAATTCGGTGATGGAGCATCTTTTCTTGGGCGTGAATCCGCGTCATCTGGCCGAAATGCCCTACGTGCCCGTCTTCCGCGGCCCACACATTGTGACGGCCCGGGAGCTGGGGCTGCGTTTGCACGGCAATGGCCAGGTGTACATATTTCCACTCATCGGTCGTTACGTGGGCGGCGATACCGTCGGCGTACTGCTGACCCTTGCCGCCAAGCTACAGCAAACTTGGCTGGCCGTGGACATTGGCACCAATGGAGAAATTCTGTTATGCCATCGGGGAACCATCATGAGCTGCTCGACAGCCGCCGGCCCGGCCTTCGAAGGGGCGCACATCGCCCAGGGTATGCACGCCACCACCGGCGCCATCGATCGCGTTACCACCGAGGGCGATGACATCAAATGTCACGTCATCGGCGACGCTCCCGCGCTTGGCCTCTGTGGCTCTGGGTTGATCGATGCCATCGGTACCCTGCTGCTGATGGGTATCATCGACGAAACCGGCAGAATCAAATCGGACGATGAGTTGCCGGCCGGGCTCTCTCCGGCCATGCGTGATCGAATCGTTGGGCAAGGAGGTGAGCGATGTATTGTGCTAAAACGGGAAAGCGACGGCAGCAAAGTGTCGCTGACACAGCGCGACATCCGGGAGGCGCAATTGGCCAAAGGCGCCATTGCCACCGGCATCGAAATCTTGCTGCAAGAGGCAAACCTCAGTCCGGAGAGCTTGGAGGCTATCTACTTGGCCGGCGCCTTTGGTCACTATATCCGCAAGGACATGGCTCTGGCGATCGGACTGGTGCCCAAAGTGCCGGAAGAGAAAATGCACTTTATCGGCAATGCGGCTTGCACCGGGGCCGAGCTGGCCTTGGTTTCCGCCGCTGAAAGGGCCAGAGCTGAAGGCCTGGCAAAGGCGGTCCGATATGTCGAAATCTCCGCCAATCCGGCGTTTCAGGACATCTTTGCTAATAGGATGCTTTTTGATCTCGGTTGACTTTGATTTGATGACTGCTCGTTGCTGGCAAAACCAGAAGTGTTGCCATGGTTGGCGGGCTGCTCGACGATGATGGAAATCGTTCCCTTTCCCTTGCGGTAGCTCAGGAGGTCATTCGCCTATCAAAAGTGTTTTTTTGTTCTCCTGACGAATTTACCTGGCCTCGTTGGCGCTCAATCATGAGGGAAATTGTCTCCTTTCTTACGGCCGCCAGAATGTCATTCGTAGGAATCTTTCCTGGTCGCTGCACAATCGATTTAGGAGAGATCGTGCATGAGACGCGGGAGGATGCCTGCGGCATGACGCCGCTTATCCGTATTTATTCAACAAGGACTCTTCGTTGGCCGTGAGATCGAAAACAGGAGGAGGTGCTTTGTTTCCGTGATCATTTTTATGACCCGGGCACCTGACAAACATGAAAATCAAGTACACTTCGTCATTCGGGCTTGTGGAAAAGTCTGAGCAAGAGAACGAGCACGAGCAGGATTAGGATTAGGATTACGATTAGGATTACGATTACGATGGTACGGGGTGGGGGGATGTAGGCGGATCGATTAAGAGAAAAGGAGCGCGCGATGTCCAGAAAACTTGCGATCGTTGTCGTTGCCCTGGCGCTCGGCTTAGGCTGGGCGATCAGGGGTCATTTTGGTCACGAGCACGGCGCTGCCTGGGCCGGCGGTATGGCCGGCTTGGCTATTTTGTTTGCGGCTAAACGAAAGGATTGGAATTTTCGCCTGCCGACGCTGACAGCCTTGGCCGCGGTCGGCTGGGGAATCGGCGGTATGATGAGCTACGGCATCCTGGTCGGCATGGGACGTGCCGATGACTTTGGCAATGTCTTCTACGGCTTGTCTATGCTCGGGGTTGTTGGCGGGCTGTACGGCTATTTTGGCGGCGGTTTATTCGGCCTCGGACTGGAATCGAGCGAGCAGAAGAAACCGAACTGGCCGGCATTGCTCACCGAGATGATGGCGGGCGGTCTGCTCGCCTGGTACGTGCTGATCGCACAGTTCGAATGGAAAATGACTCCGCCGCGCTCGGAGCTGTGGGCCGCCTGCTTGGGCGCAGCCGTCGCCATGACCTGGTATCTTCAACGCAATGGATTTTCCAGATCGCTTCGCCTGGCCGGCTATAGTGCGTTGGGCGCCGGCTTTGGCTTTTCCTTCGGCAACTTTTTGCAAACTTTGGGCACAGTGAGCGGCGGTGCGTTTAACTGGTGGAACCTCATGGAGTTTTCTTTGGGTTTCTTCGGGGGACTGGGAATGGGCTACGCCGTGTTCACTCGCGATTGGCCGGAAACCAGAGCGCCCTCCAAGTCCGCGAACTGGCTGGCGGTGACTTTTTTACTTTTTGCCTTACCCGCGACAAATATCATTCAGGCGTTTGACGTCAAAGAATTCGCTCAAATGGCGGAAAGGGTCGGATTGGCCGATCCGCTCACCTTTGCCCAACGGCAAGTGCTTTTCGCTTGGATCATCACGGCGGTTTTCACCATCGCCGGAGTTTTGCTCTGGAAAGACGTGCAAGGCAACGCTGCCAAGCTTGGTCGCATCGGCGTGCCGGCCTTATTTTTCGGCTACAGCATTTTTTATCTGTTTTTTAGCCATATCAAGAAGGGCTTTTTCCTCCCCAGTTTAGGGGTACAATTGGAGCAGTATTTTTATTGGTTGATCTTGGCTGGGATCATCGCCATTTGGCTCATCTCTATGAAAAGGGAGGCGAAGGACATGCTGGTCGACACCTCCAAAGAAACCTGGCGGCGATGGATTATTCTGATTGTTGTATTCCTGCTGGTCCTTGTCGTCATGACGGAGATTTCCATAAACATCCATGGCGAGATGTCCGGAGCTCAGCATCGCTTTCCGATGGGGAATTGAGCAAGTCTCGCCCCTTGACCGCTCCGTCGTGGCCGAGCACTCAAGGCCCTGGACATGAAAGTGAAAGGAACACTCATGAAAAAACTGACCGTCGTTGTGCTGATCGCAGCGGCCGGGATTTGTTCGTGCGGGCAAATTGCAACCGGGAAGTTAAGTGTCGCTGAGTTGAAGGACAAGATCGCCGGCGGGTGGGCCGGAAAGATGATCGGGGTTTCCTATGGCGCTCCCACCGAATTTCGCGCCCTGAACAGAATCTATGAAAAAGAGTTGTCGTGGACGCCTGAGCAAGTCAACAATTCCCTCCAGCAAGATGACCTCTACGTGCAGATGAGCTTCATGATGACGATGGATGAGTACGGCATCGACGCTCCGGCAGAGAAATTCGCCGAATCTTTTGCCAAGGCCGGCTATCCGCTCTGGCATGCCAATGTGCAGGGACGCAAGAACTTTTTCGACGGCATCCTACCTCCGGCTTCGGGGAACCCAAAGTACAACTTGCACGCGGATGACATCGACTTTCAAATCGAGGCTGATTACATCGGTTTCATGAGTCCGGGGATGCCGCAGACTGCCAATGCTCTCTGCGACAAGATCGGCCACATCATGAACTATGGGGATGGCGTTTACGGCGGCATGTTCGTCTGTGCTCTTTATACGTCGGCCTTTTTTGAAAAGGACATCGGTAAGATCGTTGGCACTGCTCTGAAATCCATTCCCGAACAAAGCCAATATGCGCAGTGCATCCGCGACGTGGTTGCCGGCTACCAGAATAACCCCGATGATTGGCAAGCCACCTGGCGGTTCATACAGGAGAAATGGGGGAACGTGGACATTTGTGGCGCTCTGGAGCCTTTCAACATCGACGCTAAGCTTAACGGCGCTTACATTGTGACCGGACTGCTGTACGGCGGCGGAGACTTTGCCAAGACCATGGAAATAACCATCCGCTGTGGCCAAGACTCGGACTGCAACCCTTCCAACGCTGCCGCGGTTTTGGGAATTCGCGATGGCTACAAGTCCATTCCCGAAAAATGGCGGCAGGGCATTCCCGCCATCGCCGATTCGGTCTTTATCTTTACCAAATATTCGTTCAATTCGGTGGTCGAAAGCACGCTTGCTTACGCCCAAAAGCTGATCGTGCAAAACGGTGGCCGCCTCCAAGGCGGTGATGTTTATATAAACATCCAATCGCCGGTCGCACCTCCGTTGGAGGAGTCGTTTCCTGGTCTTCGGGCCGTAAGGCGAGTGCCGGTGAGCGATACAAGCGCCTGGATCTGGAAGGGTAATTGGCAGGAAATCAAAGACGGCAACGGCAAACTGCACCAAAAAGTGGCCGGGAGCAAAGGCTCCGAAGTCACCTTTACTTTCACCGGCAGCGGCGCGGTGTTGATAGGATGTTGGGATCGTTCCGGCGGTAAGGCGGAAGTTTACGTTGATGGACGCTTTGACCGGAGCATTGATACCTATTATTGGCTGGAGGGTTATGGGGCAGACGGAGGATGGGTGGAGGAGGCGAATTTGTATCACGTCCTCGGCTTAACCGTGGGTCAGCACACCATCCGACTGACCTTAACTGGAGAAAAGAGAGCCGAGTCCATGGGCTCAAAGGTTAGTATCGAGCGCGCCATCGTCTTCGATAAAAAGTAAACGGTGGCCCAAGCCGGAATTCCGCCGCCATGACGCGCCTTTCGATTTTGAGCCGAACACGCCTGTTCTTAGCAAAGGGAGCAGACAATGGGCAAAAACATCGTTGTAGTCGGCAGCTCCAATACCGACATGATTATCCAAGTGCCGCGCATTCCCAAGCCTGGTGAGACGGTATTGGGCGGGAAGTTTTCCATTGCCGCAGGAGGAAAGGGCGCCAATCAGGCGGTAGCAGCGGCGCGCGCAGGAGGCCGGGTTACCTTCGTTGCTCGCGTTGGATCGGATGTGTTCGGGGAGCGGGCTATTGATGCCTTTGCGGAAGACGGGATTGACATACAGTACGTCATCCGTGAGCCGTCCGCTCCCTCGGGTGTGGCGCTGATTTATGTGGATACCGATGGTGAGAACAGCATCGCCGTGGCTTCCGGCGCCAACGCGTATCTTTCGCCGGCGGATGTGCGGGCGGCCGAAAAAGCCATCGCCACTGCCGACATTCTGCTGGTGCAACTGGAAACACCGATCTCAACCGTGCAGGCAGCGGCCGAAATGGCCGCGTCTCGCGGCGTCAAGGTCATCCTCAATCCTGCTCCGGCACAGCACTTGCCGGATGAGTTGCTGAAAAACCTTGCTTTCCTTACGCCCAATGAATCCGAGGCGGAGTTGCTTACCGGCGTAAGAGTTACGAGCATTGAAGAAGCTCAAATTGCTGCCGACATTTTGCTGAGGAGGGGAGTGAGCAATGTAATCATAACGCTGGGAGCTGCCGGCGCCCTCGTGGCCAACAACAATGTTGTCCGGCATGTGCCTGGCTTTAAAGTTGATCCCGTGGATACGACGGCGGCTGGCGATGTGTTTAATGGCGCCTTGGCGGTGGCAATAGCTGAAGACCTGCCGGTGGAACAGGCTGTCCGGTTTGCCAATGCGGCGGCCGCTCTCTCGGTGACCAGACCGGGGGCGCAGCCTTCTGCCCCTCACCGTCAGGAGATCGAGGCCAAGATGGCTGAGGCGGCAGAATACTAACCGCCACGAGCTTTCTAAATTTTGTTTAGTGAGATATGACATCCCTACGCCTTCGGACTGGCAATATTCACCATCCATTCGATCCCAAACTTGTCAGTGAACATGCTGAAGGTGTCGCCCCCTGGCGTTTTCGCCAGCGGTTCTGGTATTTTACCGCCTACTGAAGGCTTTTCGAAATAGCAGTCAGCTCCACCTGGTTGTCGCCGCTCAGCGCCATGCTCACGTTCGTACCGGGTCGATACTCTATCCCTCTTGGTGTGTCGGCACCCATGAAGGTGATGGCGTTGTTGGCTTCCAGCATGCAGTGCATGGTCTTGTCATCTTCGCTGGGGTCTTGCGAGGCATGAAATTCTTTGAACCCGGTCATGACCAGCTTGCCGCCAAAGACGGATTTGTAGAATTCCATGGCCTCGCGGGCGTTGTCTTGGAAGCTCAAATATGGATTTAGCTTGGATTGCATGGGCGTTCTCCCTATCTTCCCAGGTTAACGAGTGTGAATGATCGAATTCCGGTTTTTCGATCCTCACTCGCTTGTGTATGTCCAATCAGGCGAAAGGGTGGTGATGAGTGATGCGCCGCTGACGGCGTGCTTGCCGCCATTTTCACGCGATCGATCCCTGTAGCCGATCACAGGATGCCGTCACCCTTGAGTATTCAGGGGTCTCCGTCTGTGGTGCAACGGAAAGCAGTTTCCTGTATCCGCGGGAGAATGACTGCACTGGCTGGACACCCCGTGATGGGTCACCACATTTGTCGCCTAAAGCCAGCGCTCAAACGCGGTAGGGGAGTTCGACGATGGCCGCACTGCCTTGTTGAGCGGGGCTGCTGCGGCCGGCGCGATTAAGGCGATTGAAGGAGGCCGATGATGTTAGCGTTCGCGTCTTTGCCGCTCGCGATCAACCTTCCACCATCGACATCTTTGATATCCGGAAGCTTTTGCGCGCACGAATCAAGAAGGGCTTGCAAGCTTTGCCTAATGTCGTCAACGTGGAAATAAGCCGTCATCCCCGCCTTGTGACCATTCGGGTCCAATCCGATTTCTTGCTCCCCAATCCTAAAGCCAACGTGATCCACTGATCCGTGTACGGCTCGACCCCCAACAACCCTCGGAAGAGCGCCTTGGCCCGACCTATGTCCTTGACGGGATAAATGACGGTTTTGATACCCTGATTTATGAGGAACTCCTTTTTATCCTGATCCACCCTCGTCAAAAACGTGTGCCTGGCCGACGACCCGGCATCAGGCGCGACGCTTGCGCTATCGGCTGCGCGCTTGTTTAGGGTTCATCTGGAATCTCGGCCTCGACAAGCTTTGCCAGCAGAACGAGCGATTCCTGCCAGCCGAGATAGCAAGCCTCGGCAGGAATGACCTCAGGCACCCCTTCTTGCGCAATATTAACCTCAGTCCCGACGGATACCTTCTTCAATGTCACCGTCGTCTCCATTTCCCCTGGGAGATTCGGGTCATCGAATTTGTCCGTGTGGCGAATACGTTCGTGCGGGACTAATTCGAGATACGTACCGCCAAAGGAGTGACTTTTCCCGGTGGTAAAATTCGTGAACGACATCCTGTAAGTGCCGCCGACCTTGGCATCCAAGTGGTGAACCTTGCCGGTGAATCCGTTTGGGGGAAGCCATTTGGCCATGGCATCGGCATCTGTGAACGCCCGGTAGACTCTTTCAGGCGTCGCCCGCAGAACGCGGAAGTCGGACGGTGTATGTTGACATGCTCTCTCTCCCTTTCGATGAATGTTGCATTACAACGCAAACTTTCCTATCGCCCAACGTTGCTTAGCCGCCGTGCTTCTCAAGATGATAGAGGATCCGTGTAACCAATCACGGGGTGTCCTACCAGTGCTGTCATTTCTGCGGATGCCGAAATCTCCTTTCCATTACACGGCAGAAGGAGACCGCTGCATACGCAGGGGTGACCGCATCCTGTGATCGGTTACGTTCTAAGAATAGTTGGTCGGAATATTAGCCTCTTGGCTTCGAGTTTTTCGTCTTGAGACAATACTGTAAAGCGGTGGTACACTTTTGGCCTGTTCGCCAGCAAGAAGGCAATTCCTCCGTCATCGTGATCGCGTGGCGACCGTGGTCATTCGTCTGAGCTATTTGCTGCCGCTGTCTTGCGTCGCACCACCCAGCACGGTGGATTTCTTGCCATTTTTTAACGTACAAATTTACAAGCAAGTTAAATTGATCCGCTCTTACCTGTTTGAAGACGCCTGCACGGTGAACAACCTTCCAATCTCCTTGCCTCGCTCGTTACATTTTGCTTCGCGACTTTTCGACGGTAGTTGCCGGTCGAATAGGCCCAGTTCTTGCATGCCTGGCATGGGTATAAAAATACCGTAACCGATTACAAGATGTTGTCACCCTCGCGCGTGCAGGCGTTTTCCTGTGCCGTGTGATGGATAGGAGATTCCTGCATCCGCAGGAAAGACCGCACTGGCAGGACACGCCGTGATTGGAATGACAGCACTGGCAGGACATCCCCTGGTCGGTTACAACATACCCACCTTTGTACAAAAATCGGTGAGGAACTCAGCTAAAGCCATGTCAGAAAGCGTAGGTGTTCGCATGTCGAAACGAAATTGTTCTTGGCTCATTTTGCTCTTTCTTTTGAGCGCCTTTCAGTGGTTGTGGGCGCAAATGCCCTCTCATACCCGCCTGCTGTTCGAGGATAATCTGCAGAGCGGGGGTGCTAAAGAGTTCGGAGAAATCACCAACAATAATGGCACCTTCGTAGCGGGCCAAGGTTGGCAGGCCAAGGCACGCGATAGCCAGTTGCGAATCGATCTGAAGGATTATCTGCCCTTCGAAGCTACCATGGAAGTGACCATCAAGGGATTGCTGCCGACAGTGGATGATGATTGGGTGCCCATTTCCATCTGGTCAAGGCCGTCCGGCGATTTCTACAATGTCGATCCTTCGGCTGGCTCCTACGCATTTATCAAAACGCAGGCCAACCAAGTGTCCGGCAATAGCGGTTATTGGCACTTTTTTAGTTGTCCTTACTATGGTGGCTATCCGGCGGAGAATAATCGCGCAAAAACTTACCCTGTTGCGGATCAAACCTGGAATCCGGATGTCAACTACAATTGGAAGATCGTCTGGGGCTACGACAAGAATCAGAGCAAGATGCGAATCTGGCTGTTGCTGAACGACGTCGAGAAGGCTTCCCACGATTTTATCAATGTCAAGCACAACAAAGGGCAGATTGAGAATTTTGCCCACATATTCTTGGGCACAGATAATACCTACAGTAGCATGGCCGGGCCTATTTATAAGGACCTCAAGGTTTGGGTACCGGAATCCACTATCAAGTTCGCCAATACGACCAAGTCGTCCGGCGTTGCTGCGGATACCACCTACGGTAAGCAAGGGGTTAGCTGGGCGGATGTGAATGGTGACGATCTGGAAGATCTGTACGTGGCTTATGCAAACACCGACCGGCCAAAACAAAATATGTTTTTCCGGCAGGCGGGTGACGGCACCTTCGTGGAGGAAAGTGCCCTGCGCGGGATGACCGGCAACAGCAGCTCCTTTTCCTCAGTTTTTGCCGATTTTGACAAAGACGGCGACTTGGATTATTTTCAAGGCAATTACAACGCGCCCAACAGACTCTACCTCAACGACGGAAGCGGCACCTTTCAGGACCGGTCGTCCGAGCGCGGCATTAGCAGCCAGAATCGCATTACCGCCACGGTTTTGGCTCTGGACGTCGAGAACGACGGCGACCTCGATATCTATGCCGCCAACATCAAACCCGATGCAAGTACCGCCGCCCCGCATGAGCTTTACCTCAATCAGGGGAACGGCACATTCACTCGTATTGACCGCGGCACCGATAGCCCCCAGGGTACGGGTATCCGCGCCGTGGCCGCGGACGTCAATATGGATGGCTGGGTGGACATCTTTTACACCCGGCGCGATGCATCTTGTGTCTTGCTGATCAACAATCAGCAGGGCGGGTTCGTGGACGAGGCAGCAATTCGAGGCGTCGGCGTGAGCACCAAAGCCAACAGCCCGACGCTGACCGACTATGACAATGATGGGGATCTGGATTTATTTATCACCGTGGCCAGCACTCCCGAGGTGTTGGATCCCAAAGTGCTGGTATATGAAAACGACGGCGCCGGAGTCTTTACCGATCGCACCGCTTCCGTGAACATCGGAGTGGACGCCTATGGAGTCATTGCCGGCGACGTGGATAACGACCGTTTTTCCGACCTGTATTTTGTCCGCAACAACGGCAGGGTGGGCGATGCGACGTCCTATCTTTATCGCAATTCCGGCAGCAAGTCGTACGCTTTGCTCAGCGGCACCGGCGCCGAGGCCATCTATGCCGATGGCCGGGGCGGAGCATTCGCAGACTATAACCGCGATGGCCGGGTGGACATCTATGGCGTGGCCAAAGGCGGTATACTGGGCAGCAAACATTATGGCCGCAACCAATTGCTCAAGAATGTGAGCAGCAACTCCAATTACTATTTACCCATTGCCATTATTGACGAGAACGATTTGGTCGATGGGTTGGGCGCCAAAATATGGGTCTACCAAGCCGGACATCTCGGCCAGGCAAGTTCCCTCTTGGGCTATCGCGAGATCATGCCGGTTCAGGGCTATCAAAGTCAAGAGTCATTGGTGCAACATTTTGGCTTGGGAACGAATCCCGCTGTTGACATCCAGGTGGTCATGCCTGGTGGGAAAACGGTAACGCGCACCAACGTCCCGGCTATTCAGCCCGGCCAGCCTTATCAACGCTATGACATCAAGCCCTTGGCAGCAAATCCGCAAACGCTGGAGTTGGTCAAAGGAGCAGCGCAGATGACCGGCACGGCGGGCGCTCCATTGGCGGATTCTATCATCGTGCGAGTGATAGATGCGGAGAACAAGCCTGTTTCCGGGCACGCTGTCAGTTTCCAGATGACAGCCGGCGGCGGCAAGCTCAACGGCGGAACCACCAATCCGCTTTCGATCAATACCGATCCGTACGGCCTGGCGCGGGTGTCTTGGACTTTGGGAACCGTAGCGGGACAAAACAATAACGGCCTGACGGTGACCGCCAAGAAAGCGGACGGCAGTGATTTGACCGGTTCGCCCATGAGCTTTACCGCATCTGCTACTTCAGGAAATCCAGCCAAGCTGGTCTACGTTTCGGGCAGCGGGCAGAGCGGCTATGTGCTGCAAGACTTGGACAATCCGCTGGTGGTGAAAGTGACGGATCAGTACGACAATGTTATCAAGACCGGCCACCTGGTGAGTTTTGATGTGACGGTCGGCGGCGGCACGTTGGCAGGCGGTGCGTCGGGCCATGCGGATGCCACGACCGATACCTCAGGATTGGCGAAGATCACTTGGCGCTTAGGGCCGCAGGAGGGAACGCAAAAGGTGAATGCCTCCTCGTCTTTTAACGGCTCACCGTTAGCCGGCAGTCCGCAGGAATTCACCGCCACAGCCAATCCCCCGCAACTGAAAATCGTGCGGGTTTCCCCAAGGCTCAATACCGGTACAGTCGGCGAGACTCTCACTCCGGCTCTGGAAGTTAGGGTAGAAGACTTGTTCGGCTCACCGGCGTCCGGCAAGACTGTCAAATTCATCGTGGTTTCCGGCGGCGGCAAGTTTTCCGGCAAGGATACCTTAGTCACGACAACCGGGTCGGACGGTAAGGCCAGCGCCACCGCAACCTTGGGCACGGCCGCCGGCGATTCCAACAATGTCTTCCACGCCAAAACGGAAGGCGCGCAAGGCTCGCCGGTAGATTTTAAGGCGACCGCTTTGGCAGGACCGGCTTTCAAACTGCAGGAAATTTCCGGCAATAACAAATCCGGAACTGTCAATCGTCTATTGGCGGAGCCCTTTGTGGTGCGAGTACTCGATGCATACAACAATGCCATCAGCAACTACAGCAGTGTAGGCTATCAAGTTACCAGAGGCGGAGGAACCATTAACGGGATGATCAACGCCTCGATCACAACGGACCCGAACGGCTATGCCTCGCCGACACTTCGTCTCGGAAGCAAAGTCGACACGAACATAGTGGTGGCGAGCGTCAACGGTCTGCAAGGCTCTCCCATCACGTTCAGAGCCGTTGCGTCGGCAAGCGTGCCGGCCAAGCTCAATGAGGTTTCGGGAAATACTCAGTCCGGCAATGCCGGGCAGGAATTGCCTCGACCCTTTGTTGTTTCGGTGACCGATTCCTTTGCCAACCCCATCGCCAGCCACAACGTGCATTTTGAAGTGACAGATGGGGGCGGCAACATCGGCGGTAGCTCGTCTGCGGATGTTCCCACCAATCCACTGGGAGAAGCCTCGGTGACTCTAACGCTTGGCCCAACGGCCTACCGGAATGAAGTCACTGTGACCAGCCAATATGATGGTCACGACTTGGAAGGCAGCGGCCTGATTTTTACCGCCACCACCGGCCCGGGCGACCCGGACTCGTTGGTTTATGTCAGCGGCGATCACCAGATCGGCAAGATAAGCGCCCAATTGCCGGAGCCGTTCAAGGTGAAAGTAACCGACGCGAACGGCATTCCCATCCCGAATCACGAGGTCACCTTTTACGTGATCACCGGCGGCGGGCATTTTAACGGCAATAACAACGTGAAAACCCAAACCGGGCCCGACGGCATTGCCTTCGCCACGCCAACCATCGGCACGAATTTGGGAAACGACGTCAACGTATTCGAAGCGCGCGCTACCTTTAATGAGGAGTGGCTGAAGGGATCACCCATTACTTTGTACGCCTCCGGTCGAATTACCACCGCGCGAAAAATGGAGCGCGTTACTCCCGCGAGCATCAGCGGCACCGTCGGGCAGACGCTGATCGACACCCTCAAAGTCAGGCTGCTGGATAAGGACGGTTACGCCGTGGCCGACCATCCGGTCACCTTTACGCGGTTGGATGGCGCCAGTCTTTTGGCCGATTCATCTCCGGGCCCCAAAGAGGTGACGTCCGACCCCTACGGCATCGCCAAAGTGGGAGTCAAATTGGCGACCACGCCCGGAAAATCAACCTTCCGGGCGAGCACCAGCGACGGCTTTGAAACCACATTTCAAGGCTCTCCCATCGATTTCGAGATGACGGCTGTCATTGGGCCGCCGGATGCCAATGTCTCCACCATTGTTGCCTTACCCGATACGTTGGTGGTGGGAGGAAGCGCGAAAATTACCGTAACGGTGAAAGACGCTTACGGCAACGCCATTCCAGACAAACCCGTAGTGCTCGCAATGGAAGGCTTGCCGGAGGCCACGCTTACGCAGCCGCCTTCGACCGGCGCCAACGGCCAGGCCGAAGGTTCAATAGCGTCGGAAAAGGCGGGCGTGGCGAAGGTGTGGGCCATGCTGGACGGTCAGACGATGCCCGCGGACACTGTGGAAATTGTCTTTAAAGCCGGAGCGCCAGATAGCGTAATGACCTTTGGATCGGGACAGGCACAACAGCGAGGAACTCTTCTCGAGTTTCCAGTAGGAGTGATAGTAAAGGACAACCATCAGAATCCAGTCATTAACTGCAACGTAATTTTTACAGTAAAAGATGGGAACGGCTTCATTCTTGAACCGCAGCCCGTTGCTACGGACAGCGAAGGAATTGCCTCTGTGCACTGGCAGCTTGGGCCCAATGATGGCTGGCAACATCTAAATGCAGTCGTCGATGGATATGCCAAAAGTTTGAGCATCGAGGCTCTTGCTTTCCCACCTCCCGTTGGATCGATAGAAAAAGTCTCTGGCGACTCGCTGATCGGGTACTTCAATCAAGTGCTGGAGCCGTTCGTCGTAATGGTGAAAGACACCGCGGGCCAAGCCATCCCAAACCTGAGAGTGAGATTCAGCTTGACCTCGGGCGAGGGCGTGTTTACCGCCACCAATAAAGATACCATGTCCGTATTAACCGATGCAGGAGGCTACGCCTCCGCACAATTCAGAGCGGATAACTATGCAATGCCTCATCAGGTATTCGCTATTGCCGACGATGTCAAGCCAGCAGTGTTTA
Source organism: Caldithrix sp. (assembly GCA_020722685.1). The sequence goes on from DYKH01000002.1 coordinate 83,271, forward strand.
ATTTTATTATCCAACGAGATCGAACAATTTTCCTGCTGCATTCTCAAGATAGACAATCGGCCCGACCTGCTGAAAGCATAGCTTTGATTGTAACAGCCAAGGACGCTTACAGTAGGGTGTTGATCGGTGAGAGAATAAAATTCGAGGTGACAAAGGAGGGCTACGGAACCATCGTGCCCTCGACTCAGCCGGTTCGCACTAGCGATTTAGGAGAGGCCAAGGTTACTTGGATTTTGGGTTGGCCTGATACGCTGCAGACCGTGCGGGTCACGGCAGTCGATGCACCGGGAACGACGCCGGTCGATATTCACGCGATTTTGGACAACAAGAGGCCAGAGCTTGTTGTCCCCCCTCCATCGAATAAAACAGTTGAGGTAGGCGACACGTTGCGCTTCAAGGTTTCCGCCACAGACCTGGAGAACGATCTCCCGATAGCCTTTGGTGCTCGTGGTCTTCCGTTCGGTGCTAACTTTGATTCCTTAGATACCCAAGAGTTTTTTTGGACTCCGAGGCTAAATCAGGTGAATCAAAGCTTCGAGATACTCTTTCTCGCCGCGGATAAGTGGGGCGCTGTGGATACGGCAATGGTGACCATACGAGTGGGAAAATCAAATAATAAGCCACAGATCTATGATTGGCTTCCGCATGATTATCTCCTCCTCGCCAAACAAGATAGACTCATCACGTTCAAGGTGATTGCCTTTGACCAGGATGGGGATTCACTGAGCTTTCTCTGGTATCTGAACAACAGCCTCTACGCCTTCAAGGTAACGCAAAACAGCTATGATAGCTCGGAGGTTCAGATACTTTTCAAGGCCAATCCACCGACCATAAACTCTGTGGTTGCAATGGTGACCGACGGAAAGGATACTACGAACGTTACCTGGGACGTGCGCACGTCTGTCACCCTCAGCTCCTTCGAAGCCGTGTCTCGCAAGAACGCCGTTGAGCTGCAGTGGCGAACGGCTTCCGAGAGCAATAATCTCGGCTTTAACGTCCTGCGCAGCATGAACAAAAACGGCCCCTTCCGGCAGATCAACCAAACCCTCATTGCGCCGGCGCCGACTGCGTCTTACAGCTATGTCGATAAAGACGTGCAAGCCGGAATGACCTATTATTACAAGCTGCAGGACGTGGAGCGGAACGGCGCAACGACCGAACACGGCCCGGTGTCGGCACAGGTGGCGTTGCCCACGGAACTGGCGTTGGCGCAGAATTATCCCAACCCGTTTAATCCGGCCACGACGATTTCTTTCGAATTGCCGACTCCGCAAAATGTCCGCTTGGTGGTATATAACATCGCTGGACAGGAAATACGTACGTTGGTCAATGGATCTTTTGCGGCTGGTGTGCACGACATCATCTGGGATGCCAGAGACAACGCGGGACAAGCCTTGCCCACCGGAGTGTACTACTATCGGTTGTACACGGCGAAGGAAGTATTGACCAAGAAACTTCTATTGACCAAATAGTATTTAAACCTCACAGGTCTCCAAGACCTGTGAGGTTTGCAGGATCTTAGACGCGCCAACATGGGAAATTGCGGGCTATCGGCGGTTTGTGACGTTGGCGCGTCACTTTTGATCCATACCTTCCCCTGACATCTCTACAAAATCACCGGAAGGTTTTTTTAGTCCGATAGTTTGTCATCTTAGATTCCCCAAAAAGAGAAAGGACACTTTTTGCATCCGATTCAGCTTTTAACACGGCAGCGGCGGGCGTGTTTATTCGTCTTTACTCTTACCTTTGTTTGGTTGACCAATCCCGGTACGCTCCACGCTCAACAGATCAAATTCACGGACGTTACCAAGGCGATGAAGGCCGAAGGGTATACGCGCGTGCCAAAAACCCATCCGCAGGACACGGTAAGCTGCTTTGGCCACGGCTCCATCATGGCGGACATCACTGGTGATCTCCTCCCGGATATTTACATTTCCAATGCAGTGCGACGGGCTGATAACCAGGTTCAGGACAAGCTGTATATTAGTTACGCCGGGCGGCCGTATGTGGCAGAGACCAATACTCGCGGTCTTAAGGACAAGTACGGATTGACCGGCAGCCACGGCATTAGCTTTCTCGATTACGATAACGACGGCGATTTTGACGTTTACAATGCCACCACCGATGACCGTAACCGGCTCTACCGCAACCTTGGTAATGCCAACTATGAGGATGTTACCGACCAGGCTGGGCTTCCCAAGTTTTGCCTTTATATTGACCAACCGGGATTTGCGGGATATGAATGCGTTGGCTATGGCACGCGCGGCGTGGTCGCCTTTGATGCCAACAACGATGGCTATATGGATTTGCTAGGCGTCAATTGGGGCCCGGTAGAAGACGCCAACGAGCAACCCTGGCCTACTCCGGAACAGCCAAACGAATTTTACATGAATGATGGGGACGGCACGTTTACCTACGACGCCGGCAACAGTCGCGGCCTTTCGCCAATGAATCCTACCAATATTGGCACGCAGGGAGTAACGGCCATTGACGTGGATAATGATAACGACATAGATGTATTTGTCTCTCATCGCAATTATGCCTTGTTAAGCACGAACCCTGACGGATCGGGTAATTTTGGGCCGGATTGGGAGCAACCGAGTCCAAATCAATTGTTCATCAATGATGGGAGCGGACATTTTACCGATGAAACCCAGCAAAGAAAAATATACGATGCGATGAACGATTGTAATGGCACGACCTTCGCAGATTACGATAATGACGGTGATTTGGATGCCTTCGTAGTTCCTAAGGGCACCACGTCTCACAGTCGAGTCCAGGTTTATGTCAATGACGGCCACGGAAATTTTGACAACAAAAGCACGGAAACGAATATCGAGCAAACCGGTTTTTCCTGTCTATTCCTCGATGCGGATAATGACGGCGATTTGGACATTATCGCGCCCAGAACCTACCGGGATGTTTATTTCTATCGCAATGATGGCGGAGGCCGATTCACCAGGATTGGCACTGCAGGTTTTGAGAACACCCCCATCTATGACCCGCGCGGCGCCAGTATTGGCGATATTGACAACGACGGTGACGTGGACGTTTATTGGGTCGATGCAAACAAGGACACCGTCGCCAAGTACAGCAACCGCCTGTTTCGCAACGATACCCCAACCAGTAATGGCTGGCTTAAAGTCACCGGCAGGGGACCCAGGGGAGACATGGGCGCCTTTGGCAGTAAAATTTGGGTTTTCGACAAGGGCTATATGGATGACATGAGCCACCTGGTCGGGTACCGGCAGGTGCAGAACACCTACGGCTATTTGTGCCAGGACGATCCGGTGCAGCATTTTGGCTTGGGGCAAAGAGATAGCGTGGACGTAAAAGTACTGCTGCTGGATTCGACCATTTTCCAAGTCTACAGAGTACCAGCCAAACGAAGAATATTCTTTAACAAGCCGTCCGCCATGGCCTACCACGACGGCGACGGGCAACAGGCGTTTGCGGGACAAGCTCTGCCCAAGCCGCTCAGCGTCATACTAACCTATACGGATTTGTCCGGAGCGTCGCAGCCGGCTATCGGCGTGCCGGTGACTTTTACTGTGATGACCGGCAACGGCAGTTTTGGTCAGACTCAGCCGGTCTACACCAATCTGCAGGGCATCGCGCAGACCATATTTGTGTTGGGAACCACCAGCTTAGATCAGACGGTGCGGGCTACCTGTTCATTGATTCCTGGCGTCACGGTAGATTTCACCTTGCACGCTCAGCAAAGCGGCCCGGCGATCTTGAAGCTTGTATCGACGGAAAATCCCACCGGCACCGTCGGTCTGTCTTTGAGCGACTCGGTGAAAATTCAGGTCACCGACACCGCCAACGAGGGACAGGCCAATCATCCGGTGCATTTTGAGGTCGTTTCCGGAAACGGCCGTCTGTTCCCCGATAATGTGAATGCGATGGATCGGACTACCAATGCCGCCGGTTATGCCGCGGTGGCTTGGCAATTGGGTACGGCATCCGGAAGCCAGCAACTGCGCATTACCTCGCTCAATAACGGCACGCCTTTGAGCGGCTCGCCGAAAATCGTCACGGCCACTGCGGTAGCAGGAGCCGTTATTGATATATACAAGCAAGACGGGGACGGCCAAACCGGCGCAGTGGACAGCTTGTTAGTTCCGCCTTTGGTCGCCAAAGCAATGGATCAGTATGGCAATCCGGTGTCCTCGGCAGCCCTGAAATTCGAGGTGATTGCCGGCGGCGGTCAGATTGATAGCACAAACTCAGTCAATAAGACGACAAATGCCGAAGGCTTGGCCAGCGTACAATGGCGCTTGGGAAAGGTGGCCGGCGCTGAACAGAGGGTGCGCGTTTCTTTGAACACCAATCCGGCGATTTACACCGATTTTACAGCGACCGCTACGGCCGGAAAAGCCGCAGAGATGGTGTGGCTGGATTCCGATACTTTGTCCGGTCCGGTCAATAAGGCGTTGCCGGATTCTTTGTCCGCCAAAGTGGTAGACGCGTTTGGCAATGCAGTCAAGGATTTTGCCGTAACCTTTGCCGTGACCGCCGGCGGCGGCTTGGTCAATGGTCAAGCCAACGTCCATGTCGCCACCAATGCGCAGGGATTCGCCAAGGTGCAGTGGCAGCTTGGTCCCACTGTCGGAAGTCTGAACAATACACTAACGGTGACAGCCTCTGGGCTGAGCGGCTCGCCGAAAATCGTGCGCGCCTCAGGCACGCCGGAGAAACCTTTTTCTATTGTCAAAGGAACGAATGGCGGTGGGGATCAACAATCCGGCGTACCTTTGGCAACCCTGGACGATTCTTTGGTCGTTGTTGTCAAGGATAGTTTGGGTAACCCATTCCGGGGCCAGCAAGTGGTGTTCACCATTGAATCCGGCGATGCATTCTTCGGCAGCGCCAAGACCGCGAACCGTACCAGCGACGTGCAGGGCAGTGCAATCGTGTCGGTGAAGATGGGCACCAAGGCAGGACCCATTGCCATCAGCTCGACTGCCTCCTACAATGGGAAATCCTTAGTCAATTCGCCGCTGGCCTTCTCTGCTCAACTTGTCCCCGGTCCGGTAGATCAGACAAAATCACAAATCACGGCATCTTCTCCTGTCATTGCCAATGGCCGGGCGCGTTCAACGATTAGCGTCTCCCTCAAGGATGCCCACGGCAACGCGATCAGTGGGCAGAACGTCGAGCTGCACAATACAGGTATAGGCACTATGACGCAGCCGGCAGGCGGCACCGATGCAAACGGCATGGCCACCGGCTACCTTTCCTCGACCCAAGCTGGGGTGAAAACAGTGTGGGCGGAGGTCAACAGCGCTGTGGTTACCAGGGATTCGGCGCAGGTTGTATTCACGCCCGGTGCGCCGGCCTTGATTAGTAAGGTCGATGGCGATGGCCAATCGGGAGTCGTTGGCAGATTCCTGGACGATCCCTTGGTGGCTGCCCTCACCGATTCTTTCGGCAACAAGATCACCGCTGCGACTCTGTCGGTGCAGCATCAGGTTCCGGGCGGGCAATTGACGCCGCTTCCAGACGTAATCACCGATGCCGAAGGTCGCGTTTCGATCTTGTACCAACTCAGCGCTAACCCTGGCATACATCAGGTGATCATCTCTTACGGCAATTTACCGCCAGCGACTTTTCAGGCTGAGGCTGTTCTGGGTGTACCGGCTTCCATCGAAAAAATCTCTGGCAACGATCAGAAGGTCCCCAAAGGAACCGATCTGCCTGCGCCTTTGGTGGTGAAGGTGAAAGATGCTCAAGGCGACTCGTTGCTCGGTCTGCCGGTGACATTTTCGCTGGTTTCGGGAACGGGCGCATTCATCGGTAACAATCCCGACACGACGGACACCCACGGTTTGGCGCAAATCGGCTTTAGGATGGGCAATGAAGACGGGACGCGCATCATCCGCGCCTCGGTGCCCGGGCTGCAGCAGTACGCGGAATTTCAATGTTCGGTTCGCAGCGCGCAAATTGCCCACATCGAAATCGCCAGCGGCAATCTGCAATCGACCCATCCGTCGGCGACGTTGCCGCTGCCCTTAGTTGTACGCCTTGAGGATGAGCTAAACGAGCCGGGAGCCGGCGCGAGTGTGCAATTCTCCGTGATTAAGGGTGACGGGAAGGTTGATCCGACCTCGCCGGTTGTAGCTAACGAACAAGGTCTAGCTTCAGCCAAGTGGACATTGGGCGTTAGTGGCCAACAGCAGGTTAAAGCACAGGTTGTGGGAACGCCGAACTTGAGTGTGGTTTTCGATGCCTCTATTTCAACCAATCGCTTGCCGACGATTGTTTGTCCCGCCGACACCACGGTGAACGAAATGCAGCCTTTGACGTTTGTGGTGAAAGCAACGGATGCAGATGGTGACGTGGTGAGATTCACCGCCAGCAATTTGCCTTCCGGCGCTTCTTTTGACGACAGCACTCGCCAGTTCGCCTGGACCCCGAGCTATGAGCAAGCAGGCAGCTATCAAGTTCTCTTCACCGGCAAGGATGGCTACGGTGGGATCGTACAACAGACCAGTAGAATTACCGTCGTGAACGTGAATCGAGCGCCGCAGATCACCCAGTACTTTCCGCCCGAAAACAGGGTAATGGTCAACGGTGGGGATCGGATCATCTTCAAGGTCTGGGCAAATGATCCTGATGGTAATCTGCCGATTTATTACTGGACTTTTAACAAAGTTTATGTAGGCGATAAGGATTCCCTCGCCGTCATCGCCAATCCCTCCCTGCCGGAAAGCTCGACGGTCAAGGTGAAGGTTTCCGATGGCGACAAATTCGTCGAGCAAATCTGGACGCTTGTCATTTCAACCGGCGTGGACCGGCGAGACGCGGTGCTGCAAGCGTTCAATTTGGAGCAGAATTATCCCAATCCATTTAATCCGACTACCGCCATCGCTTTCAATCTGCCGCGCCGGTCGCACGTGCGAATAACGCTGTTCAATGAAACCGGGCAATTAGTTCGAACATTGACCGACCAAGCGTATCCATCGGGCTCCTTCACTTTGGTGTGGGATGCGCGGAATGACGGCGGTCAAACGGTGCCGTCGGGCATCTATTACTACCAGATGGAAGCGGAAAGCTTTAAGGAAGTAAAAAAGCTTTTACTGTTGAAATGAAATGCCTATATTCGCCCCGTTGTGACAAACCGGCCCGTGATAAGTAACCAAGTCGCTGGAGTGAGGAAAGCGGATTTGATCTTCTGGGAGCATGGATGCCGGCTTTAAGCCGTGTGTGATGGCACCGTCAGTGCACCGGGGCGATGGGCGTCGTTTTGAAAAGATGCTTTCAGCATGACAGGGTGTGTTCCGCACACGGTCATTCCGGAGGAATCTTTTCAAGAGAGGGCACTGATTGCAGATGGCAGCTTTTCGCGTGAGTGTGAAAGGATGCTTCTCGCATGACATCCTCCATTACGCCGCATCCAGGCAGGCGAGAACAATCACTTGCGAATGACCTCCTCCATCACTCCAGCTAACTCGCACACCAACCCAATCAACTGGTAACGCTCAGGAGGGGCAATTGGTCAAGGATCTATTCATATCCTTGCGTCCCAAGCAATGGACAAAAAATGTTATAGTCTTTGCCGGCTTGTTCTTTGCCGGCGACGTCCGGAAACCCAACAAATTTGCCCTCGCCTTGTTGACGTTCGGCCTGTTTTGTCTGACTTCCAGCAGCGGGTATTTGCTCAATGACATTTTTGATCGGGATAAGGACCGGCTGCATCCGCATAAACGGTTTCGGCCCATCGCAGCGGGCAAGATATCGATCAAGACAGCCGCGTTTTGGGCTTTTGTGCTTTTAGGGGTAGCGTTATATTTCAGCTACCAGGTCAGCTACATTTTTGCGGTCATATTGTCTACCTACTACCTCTTAACCCTGTTCTATACTGCCTACCTCAAGCACATTATTATCGTGGACGTGATGGTCATCGCTTCCGGCTTTATGTTTCGCGCCATTGGCGGCACGGTGATTCTGGGTGAGGAGGTTTCTTCCTGGTTGATCATCTGCACCATCTTTTTGGCGCTTTTTTTGGCGCTGAGCAAGAGGCGGTCGGAGGTGGTCGCGCTGGGCACAAACGCCGGCAACGTTCGCGAGACCTTGGGCGAGTACAACAGCCACCTCTTGGATCAGTTGCTCAACGTCGTCACCGCAGCCTGCTTGATGAGCTATGCCCTCTACACCTTGGACCCAAACACCGTGGCCAAGTTTGGCACCCGGCGACTGGTGTTCACGCTGCCGTTTGTCATTTACGGAATTTTTCGCTATCTTTATTTGGTACACAATCGTAATTTGGGCGAGTCGCCGGAGCAGGTTCTCCTGAGCGACAAGCCGCTGCTGACTTGCATTCTGCTATACGGAATCTCGGCAGCAATGATCATTTATCTTTAGTTCGTGACCTTTCTGGTGAATAAGCCAATTGGCAAAAACGTAGCTTTCATCCCACAACATAGAAGGATTTTATTTTGGCTAAATCCGTGGTCGCGGTGTTGAAAACGTCGCCGCAAAAGGTGTTGGCGGATATCGACAGACTCTTCAGGCTTGCCGGAGCGGACAAGTTTTTGAATCCGAGTAAAACGACGATTTTGAAGGACAATATTTCCTGGCATTATCCTTTCCTCGGCGCCAACACAACGCCCTGGCAGCTCGAGGGCTGCGTTCAAGCGCTGCGGAATGCCGGCTGTGCTGATCTGGTTTCCGTACACAACAGTACCGTGGTCACCAATTCGGCAAAGGGGGAGAGGCTGAACAAGCTCGCGCCCATTTACAAGAAATACAGGGTGCGGGAATACGAGAACTTTGATCCCGCGCAGATCAAATGGGTGCCTTACGAGCCGAAAGCCAAGATGCTGGCGCTGCAGAAAATTTATCCCAAGGGCATTCATCTGCCGGAGTTTTTTTTCGACAAGAACATTGTCCATTTGCCGACTATGAAGACGCATATATACACTACCACGACCGGCGCTATGAAGAATGCTTTCGGTGGATTGCTGAATACCCGGCGGCATTATACTCATTCTCTCATTCACGAGACGCTGGTGGATCTGTTGGTTATCCAGCAAGAAATCCACAGCGGCATCTTTGCGGTGATGGATGGCACGGTCTCCGGCTCGGGTCCCGGCCCGCGCACTATGCAGCCGCACGATACTCATCTCATTCTTGCCAGCGGCGATCAAGTCGCCATCGATGCGGTGGCCGCCCAAATCATGGGATTCGATCCGATGAGCATTCGTTACATCCGTCTGGCGCACGAGCGGGGCTTGGGCACCGGCAACGTCAGCGAGATCGAGATTTGCGGGGAAGACATTTCCGGTCTCAATCTGCGTTATAAAGTTGGCGACAATTTGGCCAGTCGGGCCGGCGATCTTCTATGGTTTGGTCCCCTGAAGGTGCTGCAAAAGCTTTTCTTTCACACGCCGCTGGTTTACCTTTTTGTCTTTGGCTCGTTCTTTTACCATGATTTTCTCTGGTGGCCCACTTTCGGCAAAGCGCGGATGAAAGCATTCAAGGAAAAAAGTCCGTGGGGGAAGTTGTTTGAGGAGTATGAGTGAAAATAGGTTGGTTGGATTCGCAGTTTTGGTTGTAGGCGGATTTAAAGAAACGGGCGCTTTTCTAATCATCACAGTCTACAAAATTAACTGATGAAGAGAAGAAGAAAATGTAGGGATATAAGTGCGAATACTGCGATGACGTCGAAGGAAGCAAATGGTTGAGCGGGAAGCCTTCAAATACAGAAGCAGTTTTGTGATCCTCGAACATGTTCCCGTGGGGATTTGGGACAAGTGCCATTATCGTTACTATCACGCTTTTTGTTATAAAGGGTCGAAGAAATAGCAGAGGGAAGAAAAGCGCCGGAGAAAACGGAACCTGTTCCGGTGACTCATTTGGCTTGAGAGCCGGCTTTTGATGGTTAGCATTGACAATTGAACGTTGACCGTTGAACGTTGACCATTGGTTCTAACGAGAGAAATAGTCAATGTTCAACGGTCAATTGTCAATGGTCAACCAAAAGAGATATTCTCCAGGCTGTCCACAATCCTATCGGCTAATGAAAATCCAAAGGATGATTGTTTCATAAAATTCAAAAATGCTCATAAAGAAATCTTCTTTCCGCGCTCTTATCCTCGATTTTGACGGCGTCTCGGTCGATACCGAGCCTTTCCACTTTGAAGCCTTTCGCCGCACTCTCAGGCCCATCGGCATCGAGCTGCCGGATGATTACATTTTTCGTTTGGTCGGGGATCCGGTGCGCAAAAATTTTGAGGACATTGCCCGCGATTTCAACCAGAATTTGGATGTAGATCGCTACATCCAATTACGGGAAAAGGCCTATTTGGACATTCTTACCAGCGAGCCTTTTGGCGCCAAGCCCGGTGTTTGGTCCATGATCGATTTTGCCAAAACAGCAGGCTGGAAAGTAGGATTGTGCACATCTTCTCCAAAGCACCAAGTTCAGTTCCTTATCAATAAAATCATCCGGCACGACGGCAAACACCATCCGCCTGATCGGTTGTTCGACGCCATGGTGACGGTCGAGGACGTGCGACATACGAAGCCGCATCCTCAGCCTTATCTTCTTTGCGTCGAGAGACTACAAATTCCTTCCGCCCAATGTTTGGCCGTCGAGGATTCTCTGCCTGGTATTCAATCCGCCAAAGCCGCGGGCTGCGCCTGCATCGGCTTGCGGGATTTCTACAATCATCATTTGGATTTCTCCTTAGCTGATGGGACTGTGGAGAGCCTTGAGGATATCTCCCTCGGTTGACCATTGATAATTGACCGTTGAACATTGACTATTTCTTTTGTCAAGACCAATAGTCAATGTTCAACGGTCAATGTTCAATTGTCAATGTTAACTGTTAGAAGCCGATTCTTAGACCCGCAGTGGGGATAATGGGCAAGGCAAAGTACTCGCGCCTAATTTGATAGTTGGGCAATTGGTCTTCGGGAATACCAGACAGCCACCAGGGATCTTCATAGTATATTACATTTCTTCTTGCATAAGCATTACGAACCGAAATGTAAGGCGCCAAGGCAAAACCTCTCCTGTTGATCGATTTGGATAGGCTGATATCCAAGCGGTGATAATACGGGTAGCGTATCCGCCCGCGCGGTACTTGCACTTCGTAAGAGTGGTAAGAACGAGAATCTCCTGGATAAGCTCTTTCTGGAATGTCAATGTGAAAGATGGGAATAATGGAATAGTAATGCGCCGGATTGTACGGCTGGCCGCTATGTAATTCCCAGAACGCGGAGAAAAGCCAGCTTCTGCCCAGATTGAAACTTGCAAAGCTTTGCACCCGATGCCGCTGGTCGAAATTGGTGGGATAGGTAATTCTATTGTATGTGCGTTCGCTGTGCGACCACACGTAACTCAACCAGCCTTCTATCTTCCACAACTTTCCTTTTATTTCCATTTCGATGCCTTTGGCGCTGCCGGGAGTCTGAACAAAGGACGGCTCAGGACCTATGGATTTGATCAAGCCCTCAAATTGTTTGTGGTACGCCGATAGGGATAGGCTGAAGCCGGAGGAATTCTGGTAAGCAAGACTGGCGATATAGTGATCGGCTGTCTCGATCGTACTTCCTCCGGCGACTGGGAAATACAGCTCGAGAAAACCTATCAATCCTTCTTCCAAGGCGGTGGAAAGTCCTTGGGTGAAGCGGCCGTATGCCAGCTTAAATGACCAATTTCTGGTCAACTTGTAATGCAGGTTTAGTCGAGGTTCCCAAAAGCCTTTGTTCAAGTAGGACCAGCGGGAGAGACGCAGTCCCGAACGCAAATACAGACGATTCGTCACGTCCCACGAGCCCTCAGCATAAAGTGCTTTGGAATCGAAACGACGTTGATAGGAAAAACTGTCTGGAGGCGCGTGATCGAAGAACAGACGGACGTTCTCGCCAAAGTTATAGTCGCCGATCCAACCATAGTGAGTGGCATAGCGGCTCACTTGTCCTCCGAAAGTGAGTTGCAGCGCGGGGCGATAATTCCAAGTTGTGGAGAATTTCGCTGTCCAATCGGACAGTCGGTTATTAATGGCGGTCCCATCTTGCTGGTTTTCCAAAGCCCATTCGGCTTCGTATTGCTTTTTTTCATCCCAGAATTTTTCCGGCAGGTCTTGCGGAAAATCTCCAAAAATCCAGCGGTCAAAATAGTTGCTGGAGCGACTATAGTAGCCTTGTAGCCGGAATGCCACTTGAGGCCAGAGTTGCCCCTCCCATGCGGCCGAGGTCACTTGGTTTGTCCAATTGACTGCATGGCGGCGGATCATAGTGAATCTGGCTTTAGAGCTATCGGAAGGGGCGAATAGAACGCCTCTGGATTTGTCATCCAAATTTAGAGCATCTCGGTTGCGAAAGTGCATGATGGAAAAGCGATGCTTGGGCGAAGGCTGGAATTCCATTTTCCCCAAGCCGTCGTAATAGCTGTAAGGGAGCTTGTCCTTTAGAAAAGGATTGATCAGATCGAAGTAGCTGGTGCGCGCGGATACCATCCAGCCAATGGCTTTGCCGATCTTGCCGCCGCTGGTTACATCGGCGCCGACCAGGCTGATGTTGGCCCGATGCGGGAACTTCTTTTGCGGTTGTCTGCTGCGAACGCTGAGCACCGAGCTGAGACGGTCGCCGTAACGCGCCGAAAAACCTCCCAAGGAAAAGTCCACCTCTTCGATCATTTCCGCATTAAAGGCAGATGCAAAACCGAGAAAGTGAAAGGGGTAATAGACCACTGCTCCGTCTAACAAGACCAGATTCTGGTCATAATTGCCGCCGCGAACGCTCAGGCCGGTGGAGAGCTCGTTGGTAAAGGTCACTCCCGGCACCTTTTGCAATGCACGATAAAGGTCAGGGATGGCTACCGAAGGGATGGCTTTGATCTCCTTTTGACTGATTTGACGGGATGATGGCTCCACAGCTAAAATACGTTGCTCTTCGCGATAGGCGGTTACATCCACTTCCGGCAGGGGAATGGCTTTGGCTTTTAAGCGGATTGTCAATACAACTGTCCGAAAAGACAAAACCGTGATCGGCAGGCGAGTTGTATCGTAGCCAATAAAAGAAACAACAAGGGTATCGGTTCCAGTCGGAACTTTGGAAAGCAGAAACGCGCCGGCTTGATCGGTCATAGCGCCAAGATTCGCTTTGATCAAAGTGATGTTTGCTCCGGCAAGTGCGGAATCGGAGTGAGCGTTTTTGACCGTGCCGCTGACCTGACCCAAATCATCTGCCAACAATGGATTGGCCAGCAACAGTGCGAGGAGTAAAAGGATGATCACTCGGCACCTCCCGGCCAATCGATCTCGATCTTCAGGTAAAACTCTTTTCGCGCGACAGCGATGCCGTTGAATACCCCGATAGCGCCGTCCAAGTGGTTATCCTTTTCATCGAATCCAAAACGATGTCGGTTGACATACCAGTTCCATACTTCTTCACTGGTTGCATCACGATAACTGTGGAGATAGTATCGTGGTGTCAGGAGAAAGTCTTTCGTGGAATCGTAGGCAAGAACGGTAAGATTCGCCTTGGTCATTATTTCTCCGTGAAGGGTGGATATCCGGCTCGTGTAGGGATACAAGTCGGGGAGAATCGTCTTGATGCGAAAAGTGGTGGTCATTTGAGCGAACAAAGTGCTGTCCTCCGGCTGGAGGAACATGGAATAGTATTTGGCACCAGCGCTCTGGCTCCAGCTTGTTCTGGGCATCAGCAAGGTGTCCAGCTTCTGGCTGCAGAAATGTTGCACGGTGTCCCCCTCTTGGGGATTGAGAATCTCAAAAGGACCAGGCAGCGTGGTCGTGCCTGTTATCACTTTGCCGTTGGGTACCTTGATTTGCAGATGATATGTCCCTCCATTTTGCACGATCAGCTCATCGCCTTCGTCGCGATAGACATCGATCCCGGCATAGGAAAAGCGAACCGATTGCCGGTCGTTATTGACGATCACCTCAGCATTGGGAAAGACCTGCGGCATGGCTTCCGGCACAGTCTTGCCGAATAGTAATTCCTGTTTGTCGTAGACCGGTGAAAGCGTACAAAAGACGTAATAGTCTCCCAGTGTATCAGGGTCGTCGATGACGGGATTGGTGGCGCAGGCGAGAAATAGGATGGCAGTGAAGATTAGAGAAATGGAGACATCAATCGCATGATTACGCATAGGCCACTCTCCAAATCATGGAGCGTTCTTGATGGAATTGGGATTGGGTGACATCCGAGTTATGCACAATAACGCTGCAAATCCAATGAGGTTCCAGGGAGCAAAAGACCTGTGAGGTTTTTGAAACCTCACAGGTCTTTTCACCTTTGCTTGCCCAATGACAATTGACCGTTGAACATTGACTATTTCTTTTGTCAAGACCAATAGTCAATGTTCAACGGTCAATGTTCAATTGTCAATTTTCAAACCTGATAGAATTGTTGCCAAACTTCCCCAACATTCCCTTGCTTTCCAATTCGCAAATCCGTATACTATGCCGTGCTTTGCTTTAACGCGTCGTCTTCTCGCCTCGTCTTTGGCAGTTGGATTTTCCATGAGACTTCTTAGTATTGGAGCAGCAGTGGCCCGAAGCAGCGTGGTGTTGGCGCTTCTCGTCGGATGTTTGCTCTTGGCTTGTGCCGGCAGCAAGAAGAAAGAAGAAGAAAGAATTCGCCAAGTATTGGAAAGCTCGGCCGGTTATCACGTCGAGAAGGGCAGCGCTGCCTCCGACAGCGGTCGATATGACGAGGCGGTGCGGCATTTTCGTGAAGCCATCGCCCTGGTACCCTACGAGCCGGTTGCATTCAACAATTTGGGGGTCACTTTTTTTCGCATGGGGGAACTGGATTCGGCCATTAACGCCTATCAAACGGCCATCCGGCTGCGCCCGGGTTTTGCGCGCGCCTATCTGAACCTTGCCAATGTATATCTTCGGCAGAATAACTTTCCGCTTGCCATCGCGGCCGTGAACAACGCCATCAAACAGGATACTGCCATGGCCGATGCTTATGCCATGCGCGGGATGATCTATGAGCAAATGCAGCAACTGGACGAGGCTTTACAGAGTTATCAAACCGCCGTCGAGCTGGCGCCGGATAATCCCGTTTACCACCTCAACGTGGGGGCAATCTTTTACCACCAGGGCATGATCAACGAGGCGATCGAGCAAAACGAGCGTGCCATTGCTCTCAATCCCAACATGCCCGAAAGCCACTTCAACCTGGGCAACGCCTACGCGCGAAAGTGCATGCAAGATGAAGCCAAGGAACAATACCAACAGGCTCTCCGCATTCAGCCTAAAATGATCTCCGCTCGGAATAATTTGGGTCTATTATTGATGGCGGAACGCAAACGCCAAGAGGCCATCCATGAATTCCGCCAAGCTCTCACCTCCAACCCCAATGAAGCGATCGTGCTCCTCAACCTGTCCATCGCCCTGGAGAGAAGTGATTCTTTAGGCACGGCTTTGGACTTGATTAATCGCGCCGTTCGCCTGGACAGCAGCAAGGCGATTTTCCATATTCAACGCGGCAATGTATTGCTCAGGTTGGATCAGGATAGCCTAGCGCTCGCTGCTTATGAAAAAGCCATCGCTTTGGAACCGGATTTGGCGGTGAGCTATAACAATTTGGGCAATGTGCTCATCGCTTCCAACAAGCCGGAACAGGCTTCGCTGGCATTTGAAAAAGCGTTAGAGCTCTATCCGGATTATCTGGAAAGCCGCTATTTTACCCAAGGCAAACAGGTGGAGAAGGGCCTCATCGATTTGTTGGCTCCTTGTGCGGATGCCGCTCAACTTTCGACGGAATATGCAGAAATCTACAACAACCTTGGCAAGGCGCGGCTTCGCATGGGACAATTAGAGAACGCCGCGCAGTCGTTTAAACGCGCTACGCAGTTACAGCCGGACCTCATCGAGCCGTTCAACAACTTGGGCGTCGTCTACTACCAGCAAGGCAAAAAAAACCTGGGCAATGATGCCTTTGCTCACGCCAGATTGAATAGCGCCAAGAGGGCCTTCGCCCTGGACTCCTTGTCAGCGGCGAAAGCATTTTGCCAGCAAGCCATCCGGTTCAAAGCAAATTTTCCGGCACCTTATGCGCAGCTTGGTCTTATTTATGATCGCCTCGGTGACAACAAAGCGGCAGATCTGGCTTTTCGCAAAGCTTTGGATTTGGGTCCGGACGACTCTCACGTTCATCTAAGCTACGGTCGCTATTTGGCAAAACGCCGACGCTGGCAGGACGCCAAGGCGCATTTTGCCAAGGCGTTGCAGTTAGATCCCCAGTCCTTAGAAGCTTGCCAGAATTTAGCGGAAGCGCTTTCGGCCCTGGGCAAAGAAGGGGAGGCTAGACAAACCCAAGCGCTCCTGCACTTCCTGACCGGGCGGAATTTAGAGTATGCAGGCAACTGGGATCAGGCTCTGGAAGAATACGTATACGCCGGCTACCTGGACTCGGCGAATGCGAGCTATATTGCTAGTCAAGGATTGATCTACGCCAAGAAGCATCTGCACCGGCAGGCGGATACTCTACTGACGCGGGCATTACAAAAGGATGCACACAACTCTGCGGCCCTTTACGGCATGGGACTCATTCTGGGCGATCAGAATAGACATGGCGAAGCCATTCCGTATCTGCAAAAAGCCGTTGCTTCGGATTCGACCAATTTGGCGGCCCACTATGCCCTGGCCGTCAATTATTACTTTGAAAAGAAATACGACCAAGCCTGGCATCATGTCGAGCAGGCAAGGAAAGGTGGGTATAATATCAAACGGGAATTCATCGAGGAACTTAGGGTGGCTACGGAAAAACCTTAGTCGCGTTTTTCGCCATGCTTTGATTTCATTTTTGCTCTTCCGGAACTGATAATGCACAAGATGATTCTGTTGCTAATGTTGCTGCCGACGGCTATCTTTCTCCAATGCAGCGAAGTTGATCAGCCGTTCGATCTACTGGGAAGCGGCTTGCCATGTACAATCGTTACGGACCTCGGCAGCTACGCGGATGTCGAGAGAGCGAACACCGCCGTCGATCAAGTCAATTGGTTCGATGAAAACTATGCCGATGACGCTATTTGTATCAACGCCTTGGCTGCTATCGAATTGCGTCACTATTTGGCTCGTCTTACTGGCCAGCCGGAAAGCAAAATTCCCATTGTAGACGATGACATGGCGGTGCAAGGAACCATCATTTTCCTTGGCCAGCCAAGAAGCGGGCAGTCCTATGCAGAATTAGCTCAAAAGGTGAAAAAGCGTTGGAAGAAGACCAAGTCAAAAAACCGGGAAGGATTTCGCCTCGATACCTTTTCCACCGAGGTGCAGAACTTCTTAGTGCTCAGCGGCCGAAACCCTGTCGGCACCCTCTACGCGGCCTATGAACTGTTGGATCGATTGGGAGTTCGCTGGTATGGCCCCGAAAGCGGCGACGAGTATGTCCCAAGAATCGAGACGATCAAACTGTCGGTGCTGGCCGAATACGTCGAACCCGGCATGGAGATTCGCGGTTTTTGGATCGAGCCTGGCAAAGTGGCCGGCGGCGACAGCGTCTGGATGGGCAAGCCCTTCGACCGCGGCAATTCCGCCTTTTATCGCTGGATGGGTCGAAACCGGCTGAATTACTTTTGGCACAAGGAAACGCGCTTTGCCGAGCTGAAGCAGCGCGGCGTGCTGCTCAATTGCGGCGGCCATGACTACTATGTCAAGCTGCTCGACCCGGACGCTCCGTACCCCTACGACTATGGCGATTTCGCCGGCGACGAGACCAAGCCGCTGGATCCTTACAAACCAAGTCCGGAGTACCGGGGCGATGCCGATAGCAATGGCGTCCTCACCTATTCCGAAGCACATCCGGAATGGTACGGCCTGACCAAGGATCATCAACGCTTTTTCCCGAGACAACGGTTTGGTACCAACTATTGTTCTTCCAATGCGGATGGTGTGGCCGAATTCTGCAAAAACATCGTTGCCATGCTCAAGGACGGGGAATGGCGCAATGCCGACATCTATGACTATTGGCCGTTGGACGCCGGCCATTGGTGTCAATGCGATGATTGCCGCACGTTGGGCAACGACACAGACAAGCTGCTGCACGTCCTCTATCAAATTCGCAAGGCCGTCAAAGAAGCGTACCAGTCCAAACAATTGAATCGTGACGTCCGGGTTTTCAGTCTTGCTTATGCCCAAACGCTGACTCCGCCGACCAGACGCCTGCCGCGCGATTTTGATTATGCTGGCACCGCCTTGTTTATCTATCCTATCGAACGCTGCTACAATCACTCCATGTTCGATACCACTTGCACCGAGGTTAATGCACCCCTTTGTCAGGAGATCGGCAATTGGTTTGCAAAAGACTGTCCGTACAAAGGCAAGCTGTATCTTGGAGAGTACTATAACATCTCGCGCTTCCGGGATTTGCCCATGGTATTTAGCACAGTGATGCGCTTGGACATACCTCGCTACTACAAGCTGGGCATTCGCGGCATGAATTACATGCACACGCGCACCCGTCATTTGGGAGTGCAAACGCTGCTGAATTATGAGTTCGCCTTCCAGACCTGGAAGCCCTTGATGCCGGTAGATACGCTGATCGCCGACTATTTTGCGCATCATTATGCCGGCGCTTCGGACGTGATGCAAGACTATTATGAAAAAATCGAAGAGGTGTTCGCCAATGTCAAAGCCTGGCGATATGAGCTGTGCGACCGCATCAATCGGATGGCTCGGGGCGAAGACCAAGGGCCGCTCATGCCGCTGAAAATTTTTCATGACCATTTTAGCATCGAGGAGCGCTTTCTTGACCGCAACGATGGTGTAGATTGGGAGCGTTCATACCAGCTCATCCATGACGCCCGCCATGTGCTGGATGAAGCGCTGTCCAAAGAAGTGTCCGATGCCGTCTTGGATCGTTTGATAGAAGACGAATATCAATTGCGTTATGCGGAGATGACCATCCAGCTTTACGACCATGCCATTCGAGTTCTGACGTTGGGAGAGGAGGAGCCGGAGATGCGCGAGGAAGCGATTATTCGGCTGCGGGAGGTGGCGCGCAATCTGGCGCAATATGAAATCCATTCCCCCGCCTTGGGAATGACCAATGGCCTCGAAGCCACAGGAATCGGCGAGGCAGTGGAGTTGTTGCTGCGCAAGTTCGGTCAGGAACGAACCGGCCAGTATCGAAGGGCTTACGAATAGTATTGCAGAAGGAGAAGAAGAAACATGCACGAAATGATAAGCTGCAAATCAGGCCTCATTTCCATAGCTTTGTGTTCCGCCGTGCTGTTTTTTTGCCATAGCAGTAAACGCGATTTGAGCACCGTCCTTGCTGAGGGAGCAAAAATTGAAAAGCTGGGCGCCGGAATGCAATTTACCTTTCTGGAAGGTCCGGCTTGGGATGGCAAAGGCAATCTGTTCTTTACCGACATTCCCAATAACCGCATCTACAAGTACTCACTGGACGGCGCCATTACAGTTTTTCGCGAGAATACCAACGCCGCTAATGGTCTAATGTTCGACCATCGCGGCCGGTTGATTGCCTGCGAAGGTGGCGCCGGTCGAGTGACTGCCATGGCCCCGGACGGCAAAGTGGTGGAGGTGCTGGCCTCACAATTCGAGGGAAAGCCTTTCAATAGTCCCAACGATCTGGTCATCGACAAGCTGGGCGGCATCTATTTTACCGATCCGCGCTTTGGCAGCGAGGAAAACATGCCTCAAGACAAACAGGCCGTCTATTACCGCACGTCGGACGGCGCAATCCGGCGGGTGATCGACAACATGACCAAACCCAACGGCAT
The DNA here is from genome assembly GCA_020722685.1 of Caldithrix sp. Next base: position 103,006 of record DYKH01000002.1, read on the forward strand.
TATTCTTTCTCCGGACGGCTCGACACTTTATGTGGTGGACACCTTTGACAAATACGTCAAGGCCTACAAAGTGAGCGACAACGGTGCACTGACAGACGAGCAAGTTTTCGCGGTTTTGCAGTTGCATCCGCAAGCCAAAAGCGTTAAATCCGGAGCTGACGGCTTGGCAATGGATGTGCAAGGCAATCTCTATGTAACCACCCAGCTTGGCGTACAAGTGATCAACCCGAATGGCCGGTATTTGGGCATCATCCAAGTCCCGGAGGTTCCGGCCAACTGCACCATCGGCGGCGTTGACGGCAAGACGCTTTTCATCACCGCACGGACGGGACTTTATGCCATCAAGCTGAAAGTGGCGGGAGTGCAGTTTCCGCTGAGATGAATGTAG